>JAJXWN010000096.1 GCA_021781595.1 bacterium
GCGATGGGCTAGCTGTAGGCGACGGGCTTCCCGCGGGGGTTGCCGTTGCCGAGGGTGAGGGCAAAGGCGAAGGCGGGGGCGGGGGCGGCGATGCGGTGGCCGGCCCGGCAGCCGACGCGACGACTACGCCGGTCGCAAAGATGGCGGCAGCGAGAAACGCCCGAACGGCGGCGCCTTGCACGGGTGGTATCCGGCTCAGGCGATCTTTGCCTCGTCGCGGCGAACCGCCGAAGCGAGCAGCGTCTTATACCCAACGCTTGGAAACAGCACGGTCACGAAGTCTTTCTCAGCGCGCTCCACGGTGCCCTGTCCCCACTTGGGATGATACACGACGTCGGCGATGCGATACCCCAGCGGGTCGGCGGCTGCCGAATGGCCGGCGGCCCGCAGGCAATTGTCACACGCGCCGCAGTTGCCGCGTTCGTAGTCCTCGCCGAAATAGTTCAAGATGAATTTACGCCGGCAGGCCGAGGTTTCGGCGTACTGCATGATCATCGCAAGTTTGCTCTGGTCGTACGATTTCTTGGTGTCGTAGTTTGCGAGGTTCAGCGCCATGTCGCGGTTTTGATGTGCCGCTTGCGTGAGAACGTACCGCGAGGGTTCCGGCATCTGGATGTAGCCGCCCTTCTTGAGCAGCGCGAGGATGACTTTGAGTTTCGTGAGCGGCAGTTGCAGAATTTTGCGCAGATCGGTCGTTGAAACGCCACCGTCTTGCCCGCCGAAGATCTCGAGTGTGCCGAAGACGCGCTGCACGTCTTCGACGTCGGGGTACTTTCCAGTGAGGAAGTAATGCTGAACCCGCGTGTCGCCGCTGCGATAGATGAGGGTGCAGTTTGCAGGGAGCCCGTCGCGCCCGGCGCGCCCCGCCTCCTGCGTGTACGCTTCGACCGAGCCCGGCAGATCGTAGTGCACGACGAAGCGGATGTTCGGTTTGTCGATGCCCAGGCCGAACGCGTTGGTCGCGACCACGGCCCGGATATGCTCGGCCATAAAAAGTTCGTGTACGGAGGTGCGATCGTGCTTGTGCATCTTCGAGTGGTAGACCGCGGTCGGGATGTCGAGCCGGTCCTGCAGGTAGCGCTGCACCTCGAGTGCGTTCTTGATCGTTGCCGTGTAGACGATGCCGGTGCCGGCGAGCCCATCGCCTTGCGTGAAGAGCGCCTTCAACGTCTTAAACTTGTCGGCTTCCTTCTCGGCCCGGCGCACGCCGTAGATGAGGTTCGGACGGTCGAATCCTTTCACGACGGGCTTCACCAGCGGAATGCCGAGTTGGTTCAAGACGTCTTCGCGCACCGCCGGGGTTGCCGTTGCCGTCAACGCGAGGACGGTTGGATGACCGAGGCGTTCGATGACCTGACCTAGAGCCAGGTACGCTGGGCGGAAATCGTGTCCCCATTGACTGATGCAGTGCGCTTCGTCGACGACGAAGAGCGGAATCGGGATTGACTCCAACAGGCTCAGAAAACGCTCATCCTCGAGCTTCTCGGGCGTTACGAAGACGATCTTTAGCCGGCCGCTGCGAACGCGGTCGAGCGCGGCGGCCTCCTGCTCCTCCGAGAGCGTCGAGTTGAGCGCGATCACGTCGTCGATGCCGCACTCCCGCAGCATGTCGAGCTGGTCCTTCATCAGTGCGATGAGCGGGCTGACCACGACCGTCGTTCCACGGAGCAAGAGCGCCGGCAGCTGGTAGGTGAGGCTCTTGCCGGCACCGGTCGCCAAGATCGCGAGCGTATCCTGCCCGTTCACGACGCGGCGAACGACCTCTTCCTGACCCTGGAAGAAGGAATCGAAACCGAACTTCTCGCGAAGCGCAGCTCGCAGATCCACGCTGATTTCCTCTCCGGCCGAGCGTAGCGGCAAGGCCAAGACGCTCCCCTTCATAACGCGCAAGGAGGCGGCTTCGAATCAAGTATACCCCACGGCAGGCGCTGCGAAACGCGAAAAAGTACCAACGAGGGATGTCTCTTTATCGTACCTGGCGCCCGAGGACCTTCGCCGGCCTCGTCGGTCAAGATGCCGTCGTCCGCACGCTCGCCAGCGCCGTGGAAGGCGGCAAGCTGGCCCACGCCTATCTTTTCTCGGGGCCTCGCGGTTCGGGCAAGACGTCCGCAGCCAAGATTCTCGCCCGCTGCATAAACTGCGCGGCCGGTCCGACCGCCGTGCCCGACAACAGCTGCGAGAACTGCACGGCGATGCTGGCCGGGACCGCGCTCGACGTGCTGGAGATCGATGCGGCGAGCAATCGCGGCATCGAAGACATTCGCGCGCTGCGCGAGGCCGTCAAGTTCGCACCGTCGACGATGCGCATGAAAGTCTACATTATCGACGAGGCGCACATGCTGACGAAAGAAGGAGCCAACGCGTTTCTCAAGACGCTCGAAGAACCACCGCCGCACGCCGTCTTCATCCTCGCGACGACCGAGCCGGAGAAACTCCCGGTGACGATTCTTTCGCGCTGCCAGCGCTATGCGTTCGGGCGAATAGCGATCCCGGTGATGATCGGCCGAATGCGCGAGATCGCGGTCGCCGAGCGCATCGCGATCGACGACGGCGCGCTCTCGGCGATCGCCTATCGTGCCGACGGCGGCTTGCGCGACGCGCTTACGATGCTCGAACAGGCGGCATCGTTCGTCACCGCGGGCGAGACCATCTCGGTCGAAACGATCGACCTGGCCTTCGGTGCGACCGGGCGCGAGGTCGCGCGCGCGTTGCTGGACCACACGATCGAGCGCGACGCGGCGGCCGTGTTGCGGAGCATCGACGAAGCCGGCGACGCCGGGGCCGACATGCACGTGTTGATTCGCAGTTTAATCGGCGAGTTTCGCAACCTGCTAGTAGCGCGCGTCGATCCCGGTTTGCTCTCGCGCGATCTCGCGCCGGAGGATGCGCGACGGGCGGCCGAACGCGCCGGCGCGCTTACTCAAGCGCAGATCATCCGCGCGCTGCACCTGCTGACCGAAGCCCTCGCTATGGCGCGCACCTCGGGCCATCCGCGGCTCGAGCTCGAAACGGCGATGCTGCGCTACGTGCTTGCGGCAGAGGATCAAGCGCTCGAAACGCTCGGCGCGCGCGTGAGCGCGCTCGAGGGGCGCTCGGCGGCTCCCGCAGCGAAGACGGCTCCCGCAGCGAAGACGGCTCCCGCGCCGAAAACGGCTGCGGCGCCTAGCGCCGGCGAGCCGATAACGATTCAGAGAGTGCGGGCGGCGTGGCAATCGATACGAACGAAAGTCGAGAGCGAGCGCGCGACCCTGCGCGTACAACTGTCGCGGGCAATGCCCGAGGCGGTCGAAGGCCACACGCTGATCGTGAGGCTTGCCGACGCGTGGATGGTCGATACGCTCCGGGAGCACGCCGCGCTGATCGAAAGCGCGGTCGCCAACGTTCTAGGAGCGCCACTGCGCGTCACCTTCAAAATCGATGCGCGCGGCAAGGGCGGCGCAGTGCCGGAACGGCCGGCGCCCGGCGAGGCCAAAGAGGCGCCGGCCGCGCTCCCCGAAGAGAACTCCGACGTGCTATTTCAATACGCCAACGAACGGATAAAGCCATGATGAATCAGGCCCAGTTGATGGCCCAGATGCGCAAGATGCAAACCGAGATGGCCAAGGCGCAAGAAGAACTCGCAGGAACGGTCGTCACCGGCGCGGCTGCCGGCGGAAGCGTCAAGATCGAGATGACCTGCGACCACCGCGTCAAGAGCGTCTCGCTAGCCAAGGAGACGCTCGACCCGGAGAACGTCGAGGTGCTCGAAGATCTGTTGGTAATCGCGTTTAACGCCGCGCTTCAAAATGTCGAAGAGACGGCCCAACGGCGCATGGGCGCCTTGACGGGCGGCATGCGCATCCCCGGCCTGACGTAGATCGCAACGGCGTGCCGAATCCCGGTTCGATCGCGGGCCCCGTAGCATCCCTGATCAACGAGTTCAGCAAACTCCCGACGGTCGGTCCGAAGACGGCGGCACGGCTGGTCTTCTACCTGCTAAATCGTCCGCGAAGCGAAGCCCAGTCGCTGGCGGAGGCGATTCTCGCGGTCAAGGACCGCGTGCGCCTTTGCTCGATCTGCTTTTCCATTACCGAAGACGATCCGTGTCCGCTCTGCACCGACGAGCGCCGCGACCGCAATCTCCTCTGCGTCGTCGCCGAGGCTAAAGACATCTACTCACTCGAGCGGACGTCGGCATACAAGGGCCGTTACCACGTGCTCGGGGGCCTCATCTCGCCGATGGACGGCATCGGTCCCGGGCAGTTGCGGGTCAAGCAGCTGATCGACCGCGTCGGGTCCGAACGGCCCCAGGAGATCGTCATCGCCACCAACCCGAACGCGGAAGGCGAGGCCACCGCGCTCTATCTCTCCCGCCTGCTCGTGCCGCTGGGCGTAGCCGTGACGCGGCTGGCGTACGGCTTGCCGATCGGCGGCGATCTCGATTATGCCGACGAAGTGACGCTCGCGAAGGCGCTCGAAGGTCGCCGCGCCCTCTAAGCTTGCCCCGGCGTCGTACTTTGTGATACAAAGTAATAAATGATGAGCGATCTGGAACGCGCGCTCGCCGACATCGCCGAAGTGCGCGAGCGCTTGGCAACGGTGCAGCGCTTCAAGGGGTATTCCGGGATCGCGGCGGCGCTCTCGGGCGTCTTCGCGGGCGTCGCCGGGGTCGTGCAGTGGCTACTCGTTCCGGTGCCGCACACCGTTCTCGAAGGTCATCTCTACTTCGCGATCTGGTTCGTCTGCTGCTCCGCCGCCGTCGCGATCAACTACGGCGCCATCGCCCATTGGTTCGCGAACGACGCAACGGCGCGCGACCGCTGGCAGACCGCCACGGTCGGCCTCTCGATCCTGCCCGCGGTCGCTATCAGCGCAGCGCTCTCGTTCGCGTTGCTGCGTGCGAATTTGTTCGGCCTACTGCCCGGACTGTGGTACGGATGTTACGGCGTCGGGCTCTTCGCGTCGCGCACGATGGTTCCGCGCGGCGTGGTGCCCATCGCCGCGGCGTTCCTGCTGATCGGCATCGGGTTGCTCTTCGTTCCTGCTCGCGTCGCGCTCGCATGGTGGACGCTTCCGCTGGGCTTTGGGCTCGGGCAGTTCGCCATCGGTTATTTTGTGATGCGCGAACGAACGGTGCGCGCATGAGCGGCACGCTCCCCACCTTCTCGGCGCTCGACCGCGTCTTTCACGAGCGCGGCCGGCTTGCGATCTGCAGCACGCTGGTCGCCCACCCGGACGGCGTTTCGTTCACGCAACTGCAGGATGCCTGCGATCTAACCGATGGGAACCTCAACCGCCACCTGCACGCTCTCGCGGAGATGGCGATTGTCGAGATGCGCCGCGTCAAGGGGATAGGCCGCCCGCAGACGATCGTGCGCATTACCGGCGGCGGGCGCGAGCGATTCCTCGAATACATCGACGCGCTCGAGGCCGTCGTGCGCGACGTTCAGCGCGCCCGCAGGCGCGGCGGCTCGCCGGCGCAGACCGTGCCGGCTAGCACGACGTAGCGCTGCACCACCGTCTCCGATCTCGATCTCCGCGCGCCGATCGGCTCGCCCCGCGCCGGCGCTCGCCCGTCAGTTCCGCAATGCAGCCGGAAATCTCGCGAAGATTGGAGTAAGGGCACTTGTTCCAACGGGTGACGTAATACGTCCGCATGTGGCGGCGTGCGCCGACCATAAAGCGGTGCCCTTTAGGCAAATATGGAAGGGCGCCGGCTCACGCGCCGGCGGGCGCGCGGTGTTCCGTGCTCGACGCGATCAAAGATCGCATCTGCGCCGGACCGTAAGAGGTGATCTCACGCGGTCTGCAGACCCTGACATGTGCAAAAGCTCCTTGCTCGGGAACCGGGAGATCTCGCCCGTGACCGCCTATGAGGGCGCCCCGCATCGGGAAAATGTAGCGCAAGCCGGATACCAGAAGGATTCGATTGAGCGACGCTTCGCGGTACGTCGTTTGGAGTTGAATCCGCAGAAGACAAGAAAGGCGTACTGTAAGGATGCGAATCGTCGGGGAACGTACCCCATCGTACAATTTGACTTTCTCGGCTACTCGTTTCAGCCGAGATTGGTGAAGAGTAAGGCTGGGGAGTTCTTTATCGGTTTTAATCCGGCGATTAGCCTGACGTCCGCCAAAGCTATCCGGCAGGCTATGCGAAGCTGGCGTTTTCATCGTCACAGCGATCTCACACTTGAGGAGATCGCTCGGAAGGGCAACCCAGCTCTTCGGGGCTGGTTAGCCTACTAAGGGGCTTACTTTCGATCGGTCTTGTACCGTGTCTTATTCCACGCGGACGTTCATCTGTCGCGATGGGCTATGAACAAGTACAAATCTCTGAAACAGCGTCGCCGCCGCGCGTCCCGGTGGGTTCGCAGGATAGCTCTGCGCCAACCCGATCTCTTCGCGCACTGGGCAGCGTTTCAGAAATCGGCTTGATGGTCGGAGCCGTATGAGTTGAGAGGCTCACGTACGGTTCTAAGAGCGCGCGAGGGTGCGATTCCCTCGCGCCGCGCGACTCCAAACGCCGTTTCGCACCTTGGCCGAATCACCGCGCCGATCCAAACGGTGTTGCCGCCGGCCGCAACGAACTCCCACTTTATGGCGGTTCCGAAGTTCGATGCCCTGATGCTTCCGCTGCTGCAGCTTGCCGCCGACGGCAAGGAGCACTCGATTAACGATGCAGCCCCTGTCATTGCCGACGCCTTGCGCCTCTCAGACGCAGATCGTGCGGAGCAGATCCCCTCGGGCGCCTCGCGTCTGCGTAACCGCACGTATTGGGCCAAGCTTTATCTCAGCCAAGCAAAAGCGCTCGAAGGCTTGGGCAAAGGTATCTTCCGTATCACCGACCGCGGCCGCGATCTACTGGCGACGCACATTGGGGGCATCGGCGTCGCCGACCTAATGGTCTATCCAGAGTTTGTCGTCTTTCGGAACAAGACGGGCACCAAGCGCGGCACTGGTGGCGACGTAGCCGGCAAGGTCGTACCAACCGACGCGAACGATGCCGCCAACGACACGCCCGAGGATGCGATCCAATCCGCGCATGACAACTTAAGAGCGGCCGTAGTTGTCGAGCTGCTAGAGACCGTGCGCGCTGCCGATCCGCTCCTGCTCTCGACAATCATGGTTAAGCTACTCATAGCGATGGGCTACGGCGACGATGAATCGGGCATAGTCCTCGACGGTGTCAACGACGGCGGCGTCGACGGTGTCGTCAAGAAAGATCGGCTAGGACTCTCTAGCGTCTACATTCAAGCGAAACGCTACAAAGATGGCAACAGCGTTGGCGCACCAGCCATCCAACAGTTCGCCGGCAGCATGCAGGAACGCCGCGCCGACGAGGGCGTCTTCGTGACGACCAGCACCTTCACAAGAGCCGCCTACGATTCGGTTGCTAAACTTCGCGCGCGCATCGCGCTCATCGACGGCGAACGCCTGGCCGAGATCATGTACGAGCTCGGTGTCGGCGTCAAAACGCACAGCGTGTTCACCCTCAAACGGGTCGACTCAGACTTCTTCTCAGCCTCGTAGCCCGCTATTCACGATTCGACAGTGCAGCGGGAAGCACGAGCTCGAGATCCTCAATCGTCTCTAGGGTATCTTGTGTAGACCGTCAAGCAGATTGTAGATTATCGGAATATGCGGCATACTGATGGCACGAGAATCGCGGAAGCAGTGCAGGTGAGCGTAAGCGAACGTCGACAGCTTGAGGGGATTACGAATCGCCGATGCGCGCACAGGTAAGAACGACCGTCACGCCCTCGTCGGCATGTTGCGTCAATCAGTCTTTGGTAGGCTTGCGGGATACGAAGACGTGAACGATGCGCTGCGTTTACCACACGATCCCGCCATGCGCTGGGTCATCGGCGGCAAAGCAACAAAGGGCGGGTATCCGTAATCCGTTGTTGATTCAACCGCGCGGCGCGACCCAGTCACGATGGCGCTTGCCGGGGACCGCGCGAAACGCGCCGGTCCGGTCGCCGGCACTCGGTTCCGCCGCGTGTGACTGAATCGAGTGCCTCGCCCCGTAGGTTCTTGGCCGGATAAGGCCGGATCGCCGACGATTGTAGGAACGCAGCGGGACTCTCAAGAAGCGCTG
>JAJXWN010000097.1 GCA_021781595.1 bacterium
CGTGGCGAGCGGCAGGGTGCTGGGCAGCGCTGAGGCTCCGGGTGAGAGGGAGGCGGCCGGAGCGGCGACCGGGGGCGTGGGTACCGGCGAGGGCGCGACCGCCAGGTAGACGACCAGGGCGAGCAGCAGGACCGCCACCGCACCGGCGATCCACAGGAGCGGGCGCAGGCTCTGCGACGGCGCAGAGCCTGCCTGGGTTACGGCCCCCGGCTGTGGGATCTCGGCCGCCGTGGGTGGCGCGGTGCCCGTCGCGGCGTTGTAATCCGCGACCGCCTCGCTCGGGTCGAGGCCCAAGAAGCGCGCGTAGGTACGCATGAAGCCGCGAATATATACCGGAGCGCCGATGACGCTCCAGTTCTCTTCCTCGAGAGCCGCTAGGTAGACGGATCGAATGCGAATGTGGTCGGCAACGTCCGAGAGCGTCAAGCCGCGAGCTTCGCGCGCGGTGCGAAACCGATCACCAAGAGCAGGCATTGGGGCTTCTGTTAGCGCCCGCATCCTGTTATCCTGTCCGTGCGAACTATGAAGAACGAACGCGTGATTGCCGCAATGAGCGGCGGAGTCGATTCAGCCGTGGCGGCAGGCTTGCTGGTGGCGGCCGGATACGACGTCGTGGGCGTCACCATGAAGATGTACGAGCCGGCGAGCGCGCCGCACGCCAAGAGCTGCTGCGGCGTCGACGATTTCGACGACGCTCGCCGCAGCGCGGCGGTGCTGGGGATCCCCCATTACGTGCTGAATTTCGAGGAGACGTTTCGGCGTAACGTCGTCGACCGGTTCGCCGACGACTACGCGAACGGCCGCACCCCGAACCCTTGCGTCTCCTGCAACAACTTCGTGAAGCTCGGCACGCTGCGCCGGTACGCCGATATGCTCGGCGCACGCTACGTCGCTACCGGGCACTACGCCCGGATCGAGCATCGCGCCGACGGGCCGCACCTCTTCCGCGGAACGCGCGCAAAAGATCAAGCTTACGCGCTGGCGCAGCTCGCGCCCGAGCAGCTCTCCCGCCTGCTGCTGCCGCTGGGCGAGTACGACAAAGCGGCAACGCGAGAGCACGCGCGAAGGATGGGGCTCCCGGTGCACGACAAGACCGAGTCGCAAGACATCTGTTTCGTCGAAGGCGGCGATTATCGCACCGTGCTCGCGGGAATGCGGCCGGAGGTGCGCGCCGAAGGCGCGATCGTCACGTCGTCCGGGCAACGCGTCGGCTCCCACGCGGGCATCGCGAACTACACCGTCGGCCAGCGGCAGGGTTTGCCCGCCGCCCCCGACGGCGCGCGCTACGTCACACGCATCGACGCGGCAAGCAACACGATCGTCGTCGGCCGCGAAGACGAACTCGCGGCCGGCGGCCTGATCGCCGACGAGGTCAACCTCATTCGCCCGGAGCGGTTCGGGCCTTCGGAGGCGGCGGTGCTCGCCGCGATTCGCTACCGCGCCGCCCCAACGGCGGCGACCGCCGCGCTACGCGGCGA
The DNA here is from genome assembly GCA_021781595.1 of bacterium. Classification (GTDB taxonomy): domain Bacteria; phylum Vulcanimicrobiota; class Vulcanimicrobiia; order Vulcanimicrobiales; family Vulcanimicrobiaceae; genus JAJYFL01. The sequence goes on from JAJXWN010000097.1 coordinate 1,479, forward strand.
CGGCACGTTCGAGGTCCGCTTTGCGTCCCCGCAGCGCGCGGTCTCGCCCGGCCAGCTCGTCGCACTCTTCGACGAGGGCGGCGAAGAAGCGCTGGGCGCCGGGACGATTCGCGAAGCCATCTAGGCCGTGGAAGGAATCGCGCCGTCGCGGAGGTTCCAGTACGTGTCGCGCACGACCGGCGTAAACCCCGCGCCGGCGACGGTCTCTTCCAACTGTTTTCGTGTAGCTTCGTTGGTCGAACCGGCATCGTGCACGACGCGCTCTTCGATGATCGTTCCGCCCATGTCGTCGCACCCGTAGAAGAGCGCCAACTGCCCCATCTTCAGGCCCGGCGTGAGCCACGAGGCCTGAAGGTGCGGAAAGTTGTCCAAATACAGCCGCGAGATCGCTAGGACGCGCAGGTATTCCAAACCGCTGGCCTCTTTGCCGCGAAGCGGCGTCTTCCACGGCACGTAATACCACGGGATGAACGCCGTGAAGCCTCCGGTCTCGTCCTGCAGCTCGCGCAGCACCTGCATGTGTTCGATGCGTTCCTGGGGCGTCTCGATCGAGCCGAACATCATCGTCGCCGTCGTCGGCATCCCCAGGAGCTGCGCCTCGCGCATGACGCCCAACCAGCGGTCGGGCTTGACTTTGCGCGCGCTGATGCGCTTGCGAACGCGCTCGACCAGGATCTCGGCACCCGCTCCGGGCAGCGATTTCATGCCGGCGTCCTTCAGGTGCGCAAGGATCTCGCGCGTCGGCAGGCCCTCGACCTGCGCCAAGCCGATCACCTCGGAGACCGATAGCGAGTGAATGTCGACGCCGGGAAACTCTCCGCGCACGCGGGAGAAGAGCCGTTCGAACCACTCCAAGCGCAGCTCCGGGTTCACGCCGCCTTGGATCATGATCTGCGTCGCACCCAGATCCGCCGCGTGTTTCACGCGTGCGAGAACCTGGTCGTGCGACATGGTGTAGCCTTCTTTGTGCTTCTCCGGCCGGAAAAACGCGCAAAACGTGCAGTGCACGTTGCAGACGTTGGTATAGTTGATCGTCGTGTCGACCACGTACGTCACGACGCCGGATGGAAAGAGCTGCATTCGGCGCGCGTGTGCCGCGGAGCCGAGCTCGTGCAGATCGGCTCGCTCGTACAGCCGCACGCCCTCTTCGAAGGTCAGGCGGCCGCCGGTCGCGGCCTTATCGAGAAGGCGAGTGAGAGACACCGATGGCCTCCGGAACGAACGGCGGCATCGTTTCGATGGCGCCGGCGGCAAGGAGCTCGCGGCAGAATGCCGCCAATCCGCGCTGCGCGGCGGAATGGAACGTGAAGTTCAACTTGGCGTAGTAACTTTCGTAGAATCCCTGCGGACGCGGTTTGACGCGCTGCGCGCCGGCAACGACGCTATCGTGATGGGCGCGCCCCCAAGAATAGGCATCGGTGAGAGCGTGCATGCACGCGCGAACGGCATCGGGATCTCGCTCGTAGACCGCGCGCCGCGCCGCCCAGACGGCCGTAACCGACTGCTCGCCGGTCCAATCGCGCCAAATCTTTCCCAGATCGTAGACGTGGTCGCCGCGCAGTTCGAAGAGCGCGTCGATGGCGGCGTCGCCGATCAGCATCGCCGGACGGCCCGCGCGGGCCTGCGAGAGCGGGTCGTCGTCCTCGACGAACTCGGCCCGGACGCCGTAGTGCCGCTCGAGCAGCACGCGCAACAGATTGCGGCCGCTGGCGGATTCACGCGTGGTCGCAATCTTCGCGCCGCCCAGGAGCGCGGGCGGCACCGCGGAGACCAACACCACCGAGACGATCTCGTCGCGCGCGCCGATGCAGAGATCCGGCAGGAGCACGTAGCGCTCGAACTCCCGCGCGTACTCGAAGGCGCTGATCGGACTCACGTCGAGCTCGCCCGAACGCATCATCGCGTTGAGGCGTGCCGGAACGTCTGCGTGCAGCGTGCCGGGATAGACGATCGCCCCGGCGTCGAAGGCTGCGTAGACCGGCAGGTCGTTCGTGTAGACGATCCGGCCGCAGCGTAGCGCCATCAGCGCGCGCCGACGGCCTCTGCCACCTGTTCGCGGCCGGCCGGCGGCGGGGCCCAATCGTGCGGGAAAGTGTCGTAGGTGCTGTTGCGGCGGACGGGGACGAACCCGGCCTCTTCGATCAAGCGGCGGAACTCGCGGTCGTCGACGTACTGCCCCGACTGCGTCCCGGCACTGTGGTAGATCATCTCTTCGTCGGTCGAGCCGTGCGTGCCGTCCATATCGTCCGCCCCGAAATGCAGCGCAACCTGGCAGACTTTCAGTCCTTGAATCATCCAGTATGCCTTGACGTGGTCGAAGTTGTGCAGCATCAGCCGCGCGACCGCGAAGGTGCGCACGTCGTCCAGCCCCGTCGTCGGGCCGCAGTCGTTGAGTTCGTTGCCGTCTGGATGAAAGGCGAGCGGAATGAAGGCGTTATATCCGGGCGAGCGATCCTGCGATTCGCGTAGGCGCACGAGATGATCGACGCGGTCCTCGAGCGATTCGACGTGCCCGTAGAGCATCGTCGCGTTGCTCGCGATCCCTTGACGGTGCAACTCCTCGTGGATGGCAAGCCAGCTCTCGGAACTCACTTTGTTCGGGCAGATCTTCTTGCGCGTCTCCTCCGCAAATATTTCAGCGCCGCCGCCGTTGACGTTATCCAAGCCCGCCGCCTTGAGCTCCGCGACGATCTGCGGAAAGGAGAGGCGGTGGCGCTTGGCCATGTACTCGAGCTCGGCTGCCGTGAACAGCGAGAGCTGCACGTGCGGCAACTCTTCTTTAAAGCGGCGCATCAGCGGAACCCAAAAGTCGAGCGAGAGTTGGCGCGGGTCATGCCCGCCCACGATGTGGATCTGATTGAAGTTGGGTCCGGTCGCGATCGCCTGCGCAAAGACGTGATCGGCGGTCATGCGCACGACGTGTTCCCGGTCTTTGAACTCGTCGACCGCAAACGAGCAGAACTTGCACCCCGCGTAGCACACGTTGGTGGAGTTGATATAGCGGTTCAGAACGTAGTAGACGTTCTTGCCGGTCTTGCGTTCCTTGGCCGCGCGCGCGATGCGCCCGAGGTTATGAATATCGGGCGTGCGGTACAGCGTCAGCCCGTCCTCGATCGTTAGAGGAACGCCCTCCTCGACTTTTCGCTCGATCGGCCGCAGAGCCGCATCCATCGTGTACGCCACAGTCACCTTTCTTTTATCGTTTCGCCAGAGCGACTCTGCTTCGTACTCTACGGGGGCGTCCCTGGTGCGGCAAAGACTTTTGGCACGACGGCACCACCCGTGACGGTGGCCCCGGCCAGGAGCAGGCGCGGTGACGCGACCTGGCTTGGTCGGGTGCTTGAATTGGCGATGGATCCCACGGGTGACGACGAGCACCCAGCCGTCCTCGTGCAACCTTCGCAGCGCGTCGCGTACCCTCATCGGCATAGAGGGAACATCAGGATGCCGACGCGCAACCACGGGCTTTCCGAACGCGGCTAAGAGCAGCGCCGGCGCGCGCCTAGGAGCCCATCGCGAAGAGACCCTGCTGCCCGCCATCGCGCCCCAGGCGGGAGGCGAGCTGTTCCAGTTCGCCAAGGCCGATCAGGATGCGGCGAGGCTTGGTGCCTTCGTGCGGGCCGACGACCTTGGCCTCTTCCAATTGTTTCATCACGCGCACCGCGCGCGGATGGCCGATCGAGAACTGCGACTGCAGCGCCGCCGTCGACGCGTAACTGCTTTCAATGATGAATTTCGCAGCCTCGTAGCAGAGGGGGTCTAGGTCCCTCGTGACGTCATCGTCGGAGATCGGCACAACCTCGACGTCGAGCAGGTTCTCCGGACGCCCTTGCCGCGCCCAGAACTCGACGAGGCGGTTCACCTCGTGCCCCGTGATGAGCGCGCCCTGGCAGCGCACGGGTTTGGGCGCGTCGATCGGGAGATAGAGCATGTCGCCACGCCCGAGCAGGCGCTCCGCGCCCGCCTGATCGAGAATCGTGCGCGAGTCGACCTGGGAGCTCACCGCAAACGCGACCCGCGAGGGAATATTTGCCTTGATAAGGCCCGTGATCACGTCGACCGACGGGCGCTGGGTCGCGACGACGAGATGGATGCCGACCGCCCGCGCGAGCTGCGCGATGCGCATGATCGTCGTCTCTACTCTCGCCGGAGCGACGAGCATCAGATCGGCGAGTTCGTCGATGATCACGACGACGTACGGAAGGGTATCGCCGGGGTACTTCGCGTTGTACTCCTCGATCTTGCGCACGCCCGCTTTCGCAAAACGCTCGTAGCGTGCGTCCATCTCTTTGGTCATCTCGTAGAGCGCGCCGGCGGCCATGCGCGCGTCGGTGATCACGTCTTTGATGAGGTGCGGAATCCCGTTGTAGACGGTGAGCTCGACGCGCTTGGGGTCGATCATCAGCATCTGCACCTGATCGGGCGTCGCGCTCACGAGCAGCGACGCGATGATCGTATTGAGGCAGACCGATTTGCCGGAGCCGGTCGCGCCCGCGACCAGAAGATGCGGCATCTTACCGAGGTCGCCGAAGATCGGCCGGCCGGTTATATCCTTTCCCAGCGCCATCCACAGCGGCGGCACTTGCCCGCGATTCGGCAGCGCTTCCAATATCTCGCGGATCGCGACCACCGATATGGTTGCGTTGGGCACCTCGATGCCGACGGCGGATTTGCCGGGAATCGGCGCTTCTATACGGACGCTGGTTGCGGCCAGCGCGAGCGCGATGTCGTCGGCGAGCGACGCGATGCGCGAGATCTTGACGCCACGTTCGGGTCTGAGCTCGTAGCGCGTGATCGACGGACCTCGCTCGATGTGCACCACCTTCGCCCCGACGCCGAACGACGCCAGCGTATCCTCGAGCACGTGCGAACGGCTCGAGTCGTCCACGACGAGGGCCTGCGGCGGATCGAAGAGCGCGAGATCGGGCAGCCGGTAGCTGCGCTCGCCCGCCGCGGCGGCGGCCGCCGGTTCGTATTCGCCGACGACCGGCGCCGCTGGCACGTCGTCATCCTCGAGCAGAACCCGCGCGGGCGGCACGACCGCCGGCAGGACGGCCGCAGGCGGCACCTGCTCGATCACCTCGCGCGGAAAGCGCAGCGGGAGTTCGGCCGGGCCGCGGAGGCGCACCTTCGGGAACCGCACGCGGCTGCCGAGCATTACGAGCCAGCCGATGACCTTCTTCAGCGACGCATTGGTAATCCATAGAGTCAGCACGAGGGCCATGACCGCAAGGACGATCCGCGCCCCGGGTACGCCGACCAAGGCCGCCAGCGCCGACCAGATGTTCGAACCGACGACGCCGCCGCGGCGCCCGAAGGCTGCATCGACGACGAAGAAATACCCGAGCGCCGCCAAACCCAGCGTAGCCATCATGCGCGGGACGTTGATTTCTAGGAAGACGATCGCTCCGAAGAGCGCGACCAAGACCGGGAAAAGTGCGGCGGCCCCTCCAAAGAGGAGGTGCACGGCGTGCGCCGTCGCCGAGCCGGCGATGCCGGCGCGCGAGGGCGGTACGACGAGCGCCATCCCCAACAGGACGGCGAGACCGAGCGCGGCAATCCCCGCAATCTCGAAGTTCAGTCGCGCCTTCGCGGTCGCCTTACGGCGTACGCGTGCCATTGCATCGTTTCTTTCGTCGCCATCGTAGGAGTTCATTTGACCCCGCCAACGATCGTCGTCTTAGAAGGTGACCAGACCGGCCAGGAGCTGCTGCTCGAATCGCTGCGCGTACTCGACAAATCGGTCGTCGACGTCGAGCTCGCGTTCGAGCACTACGATCTTTCGCTCGAGAACCGCCGCGCTACCGAAAACGCGGTCGTGCGCGAAGCTGCGGCCGCCATCTGCCGCGCAAAGTTCGGCCTGAAGGCCGCCACCATCACCCCCGAACGTGCGGGCGACGTCGGCTCGCCCAACGCGGTCTTGCGTAAGGCCGTCGGCGGCCAAGTCATCGTGCGTACCGGCCGCAAACTGCCGCGCGTCCGGCCAGTCGCCGGCATCCACGCGCCGATCTCGGTGGTGCGCATGGCCGTCGGCGACGCCTACGGCGCCAAAGAGTGGCGCGAAGGCGAGGGTGCCGGCGAGATCGCGTGCCGCACCGAGACGATCTCGCGCGGCGTCTGCCGCGTCGTAGCCGAATATGCCTTCGTCCACGCCGCGAAGATGGGCGCTACGGTCTTCGGCGGGCCGAAGTACACCGTCAGCCCCGTATACGAAGGCATGCTCAAAGAAGAGATGGACGCCGCCGCCGCGCGCCACCCCGCGATCCCGTACGATCCGCAGTTGATCGATGCGACCTACGCCTTGCTGCTGAGCAACGCCGGCGACAATCCGCTGGTGATTCCGTCGCTCAACCGCGACGGCGACTGCCTCTCAGATCTGGTGATGCAGCTCTTCGGCTCGATCGCCGGCGCCGAGTCGGTGTTGCTCGCCTTCGACACGCCGGCGCAGACGGATGCGGCGGTCGCACTCAC
>JAJXWN010000098.1 GCA_021781595.1 bacterium
CATCCCTACGCGAACGGCGATCCAGCCCTGGTATCGTGGCCCCAAAGCCTTACGCCGAACCTGCATGCCCTGGCAAGCGAGTTCGCCCTGGCCGAAAACGTCTATACCGGCGGGATTGCGACGGCATTTGAGGAGCACACCGAACGGCTCAAGGACGCGAGCGGCTCGTTCTTCGGTTCCGGAGAAGATCCGGAGGATTACCCGCGCAGCGGATATATCTTCAACGCCCTGCAGCGTGCACACCTAACCTACCGCGACTATGGCGAGCTCCTGCGCGTCTCGGGCTACGAGACGGGCAGCGCCGCGACGCCGGGAGTTGGCGGCTACTACACGTGGAACGTCCCGGCTCTGGCGGCGCTCGCCGGCCACGTCGATCTTCGCTACCCTGGGTGGAACCCAAGGATCGGTAACCTGAAGCGGGCGCTGGAGTTCGAGCGAGACTACGGCCGCTATGTGAAGACAGGAACGGTACCCGACTTCACCTACGTCTGGCTGCCCGGCGACCACGGAGAGAGCGCTCCGGGGCTGCCATCTAGGAGGGCGCAGGCGGCCGAAAACGACCGAGCGGTCGGTGAGATCGTTCAGTATATCAGCCACCTTTCGACCTGGGCGTCGACGGCGATCTTTATCATGCCGGCCGATACCCGGGGCGGGCGCGATCACGTATACGCCCGCCGAACCTATGCGATCGTCGTATCTCCCTACGCCAAGCGCCATTACATCGGCGCCGATCACCTCTCGACGGCCAGCATCCTCAAGACCGAGGAGGAGATCCTTGGTCTGCCGGCGCTCTCCTTGGACGATCTCTTGGCGACCGATATGGCCGACTTCTTTACGCCGGTGGCCGATTTAACGCCGTTCGAAGTGCTCGGCGGTCCGACGTCGAACTCTTCGCGCACCGATACGACGAGATGATGACAAAGGAAAACGTTCGCTCCGGGCCACGCCTCGCGGCTAGCCCGACCGGCGCTTTGCGCGCCGCACTCCTGGTTGCACCGCCGGCGAATATCGCCGACGCACGCCCGCTGCAGGGCGAGTCGTCGGCAGTTTTCGAGCGCGCTGCGTTACAGTTCGAGACGCTTTGCGCGACCCTGCGCTATTTCGGCTGCACGCCGACGGTCGCGCAGGCTGGGGACGGGGCCGGGCCAAACGCCTCCGCCGTCGCGGATTGCGCGCTGGTCTTTGACGACGGTGCGGCGATCCTGCGCCCCGCAGTGCTTTCGCGGCGGCCCGAGACCGAGTCGGTCGCGCGCGAGTTGGCCCGGCTCGACCTTCCGATCGCCTGGCGTACGGCACCGCCCGGTTTCATAGACGGCGGCGACGTGCTGCTGGTCGAGCGTACGGCGTTCGTGGGCGTTGGTGCCGGCAGCAATGCTTTCGGCCGAGCCGGATTCGCCGAGCTGGTCTCTGCCCACGGGTTCGAAGTCGTCGAAGTTCCCGTAGCGGGCGGCTCCGCGCTACGCACCGTCGCCGGTGCCATCGCGCACGATACCGTTGCGTATGCAAAGGGCCGCGTGGACGCGGCGGCGTTTTCGCGGTTACGCGCGATCGAGATAGACAGCGACGAGGCCCTCGGCGCAGGCGTCCTCAATATCGGCGAGCGCCACGTCATCGCCGATCTGCGCTACTCGAAGGCGGTCGACGCGTTGCGCAAGGCGAGAGTCGTGGTCGAAGCGATCGATCTCTATGAGTTCGGCAAGATCGGCATAACGCCGTCGATGCTGGCCATAGCGCTCAGACGCAGCTGACGTGCGCATCGCGATCGTCTCCGACATTCACGGGAACCTCGTGGGCTTGGATGCGTGCCTGGCGGATTTGCAGAGCCAAGGCGGCGCGGATCTCATCGTCGCGGCGGGCGATCTCTGCATGGACGGTCCCAAGCCCAAGAAGGTTCTGCAGCGTTTGGCCGAGGTGGGCGCGCGCTGTATCCGCGGAAACACCGACCGCTACATCGCGGCGACCGACGACGTGGCGCTAGCGGAGCTGAGCGAAAGCGATCGCCAGCAGATATCGTGGCAGCGTAGGGATGTAGGCGAAAAGTGGATTGCGTGGCTACGCGATCTGCCGTTCTCGTTGCGTTTCGGTGAGGAAGACGCGCAACTGCTAGTCGTGCACGCCAATCCGGCGACTGACGACGAGCAACTGTGGCCGGACGCCGAAGACGCGTTACTCGAGCGGCTGATCGGTGACGAACGCGCCCAAACGATCGCCTTCGGTCATCTGCACCTTCCTTACGTTCGGGCCTGGCGCGGCCGCCTTCTGGTCAACGTAGCGTCGGCGGGATTGCCCAAGGACGGCGATCCTCGCGCGGGGTACGCGATCTTGACGGCGCGGTCGGCCGGCTGGGAGATCCGCCACCGGCGCGTCGCCTTCGACGTCAAGAAAGTTGCAACCCAACTAGCCGACTGCGGTATTCCGGATAGTACCAACCTCATCAACGTTCTTCGCCGCCACCGGTACAGAAAATTAAAGACGCTCATTCCTTAGCGGCCAGCGGCAGCCCGGCCATCGACATCTCGCATATCGTCAAGCGCTACGGTGATTTCACGGCGGTCGACGACGTGTCGCTGCGCGTGGAGGCCGGAGACTTCTTCGGGTTTCTCGGCCCCAACGGGGCCGGAAAAACGACGACGATCAGCGCGATCGTCGGCCTTGCGCGGATCACATCGGGCCGCATCGAGGTCTTCGGATACGACAACGTCACGCAGTGGCGCGAAGCGCGCCGGTTTATCGGCTTGGCGCCTCAGGAGTATAATTTCGACCGCTACCTCTCGATTCGCGACGTCCTGATCTTTCAGGCGGGCTACTACGGCCTCGCGCCGCGCCTCGTGCGCGAACGGGCCGACGAGCTGCTCGAACAGTTTGGCTTGGAGCGGCATGCCAAGCTCGAGTACACGAAACTTTCAGGCGGCATGAAACGGCGGTTGACCTTGGCGCGCGCCCTCGTGCACGGCCCGAAAATCCTAATCCTGGACGAGCCGACCGCGGGTGTCGACGTCGAGCTACGGCTCGAACTATGGGCGCTGCTACGCCGCCTAAACGCCGAGGGGATGACGATTTTCCTCACGACGCACTATTTGGAAGAAGCCGAGGCCCTGTGCCGGAACATCGGCATCATACGAGCCGGGCGCTTGGTCGCGCTCGAACCGACGCGGGATCTCTTGGCGCGTGCTGGCCGCGGTTTGCAGGATATTTTCTTGGAGTTGACGCGAGCGTGATCGTGCGCATCAACCACGTCGCCATGCTGACGCTCATGCGGCGCGAGATGGTTCGCAGCATCAAGATCATCAACCAAGTGATCTGGCCGCCGATCATTACGACGTTGCTTTACGTCTTCGTCTTCGGCATGGCGCTGGGAAGCCGCATCAAGCAGGTGCAGGGAGTCTCATACTCGGAGTTCTTGATACCCGGGCTGATCATGCTGCAAGTCATAGATTCGTCTTACGGCGAGTGCAGCAGTTCCGTCTTTCAGGGGCGCTTCATGAACTCGATTCAGGAGATGCTGATCGCGCCGATGTCGGCCGGCGAGATCGTCTTCGGCTATATCTTGGGGAGCCTCGTTCGCGCGCTCGTCATCGCGAATATTATCATGGTACTCGGCGCGGTCTTCGTGCACACCTTGCCGCGGGACTGGGTGCTGTATTTCGGCATCATGACGCTGGTGGCGGTGCTGTTTTCCGCACTCGGCGTGATCTTCGGCTTATTGGCGGAAAAATTCGACCATATTGCGGTGCTTACGACTTTCGCGATAACGCCGTTGGTCTTCGTCGGTGGCGTCTTTACCTCGGCGCAACTGCTCCCGCCGTTTCTGCGGAACTTCGAGCTGATCAATCCGATGTTTTACACCATCGACGCGTTCCGGTACAGCTATACGGGGCAGAGCTATCTGCCGCTGTGGCTCTCCTTGGCGGTCATCGGCGGGCTGGCGTGCGCGTCGCTCGGTACCGCGCTACGAATGGCCGCCGTCGGATATAAACTGCGCACGTGAGCGCAACCTGCCTCCTAGCCCGGGAAGAATGGGTTGTGCGCCTTCTCCCAGCCGACGCGACTGGGCGGTCCGTGCCCCGGCATCAGGACGGTGTCGTCGGGGAGTGTAAAGATCCTCGTTCTAACGCTGCGTAGAATATCGTCGTAGGTCGTGCGGTCCCCGTACGCGCCGCCGATGCTGCCGGCGAAGAGCGTATCGCCGGTAAAGACGGTGGAGCGGAAGAGGTACGACGACGAGCCATCGGTGTGCCCCGGGGTATGCAGCATACGGATGCTTGCATCGTCGCCAAATGGGAGTTCGTCACCGTCGCGCACGAGGGTCGCTCCAGCGGCTAGCGGCCCGAGCGCGTGGGAGTCGGCGCGATGCACGACGATACGCGCGCTTGGGAAAGCGGCGGCGACATCGGCGGCTGCATCGCAATGGTCGGCATGTTTGTGCGTGACGAGCACGTATTGCAGGTGATAGGCGCCCTCGCGTAAGATCCGCAGCAAGTTTGCCGGAATGCCCGCCGGATCGACGAGCGCCGCCCGCTTGTCTCCATCGAGAAAGAAGACGTATCCATTGCTCGGATGCGGCCGTTGCGGATGGTGCCGCACGCCGGATAGGACGATAGGTTCGGGGTGCCAGCGCGACGCGGCCGCCTCCGCGAAGGCGCTCGGATCGAGCCGGAGCGCGCGGGCCAGCGCGCGCGCCTCCTCACCGGTGGGTGCGCTCTGCCCGGCCGACCACGAGGCGATCGCCGCCACGGAGAGGCCGGTCGCCCGCGCAAGCCCTCGCGCATCCAAGCTGGTGCCGCGCATGGCTTTCCCGAGAACGTCCGAAAAGTCGTCTTCCAGTGCCATTTGCCGGCGATTCGACGCCGCGGTGCAACCGGACTGCCGCATCGAGCGGTCGAAAAATGCGCTATGGAACGCCTCATCGTCATCGGTTCCGGGCCCGCCGGACTCACCGCCGCCATCTACGCCGCCCGGGCGAATCTGCGCCCGCTGGTGTTGGCCGGCGGCATGTACGGCGGCCAGCTCATGCTCACTACGGAGGTCGAGAACTATCCGGGTTTCCCGGACGGTATTCAGGGGCCCGACCTCATGCTCAAGTTTCGCGAGCAGGCGGAGCGTTTCGGCGCGCGCATCGAGGATGTCGACGTGACGGCCGTCGATTTTGCTCGGCGCCCGCTCGTCGTGCGCACGGCCGGCGGCGAGCGCGAGGCGCGTAGCGTTATCGTTGCGACGGGAGCCGCAGCGCGTTGGTTAGGCATTCCGGGCGAGGAGCGCCTACGCGGCCGCGGCGTGTCGACCTGCGCGACGTGTGACGGAGCGTTCTTCCGAGAGAAGCATATCGTCGTCGTCGGCGGCGGGGACTCGGCGATGGAGGAGGCGCTCTTTTTGACGCGTTTCGGCCGTAAAGTAACGGTCGTCCACCGCCGGTCCGGCCTGCGCGCGAGCAAGATCATGACCGACCGCGTACTGGCGAACGAAAAGATCGAGTTCGTTTGGAATGCGGTCGTGGAGGAGGCCGTCGGCGAGAGCCATTTGACCGGATTGAAACTGCGCGACGCGGAGAACGGCAGCCGCAGCGAGCTCGCGGCCGACGCGCTCTTTGTCGCGATCGGCCACGACCCCAACACGGCGATCTTTGCCGGTCAACTCGAACTCGACCGAGCCGGATATATCGTCTCGCCCGGCGGTACCTCGACCAGCGCCGAAGGGGTCTTCGTTGCCGGAGACGTGCACGATATCCGCTACAAGCAGGCGATTACCGCCGCGGGCTCGGGGTGCAAAGCGGCAATGGACGCAGAGAAGTATCTCGAAGCGCTGGAGTTTGCGGCCGCTACGCGCGCGTAAGGCACAGCTCGTACACGAACTCACCGGTAGCAGGTCCGTAGCCGCGCCGCACGCCAAGGCGCGTCTCCACGCGCCGGAAACCTAGCGATTCCGCTACCGCAACCGACGCCACGTTGCGAACGTCCATCTCGGCCAGGACGCGCCGTACTCCATGAACGTGCTGCAGATGTTCGATGGTCGCGCGTGCGGCCTCACGGGCGTATCCGTTACGGCGATGAACGACGTAGATGCCATAGGCTATGTGCGCCGTATCGTTCGCGACGATAGTGGCCTGCGTCGCGCCGAGCAGCAGCCCGGTCTCGCGCGATCGGCACAGCCAGTTTTCCCATGTTTCGTTACGGTTTGGAAAGGGGCTTCCGCGCTCCCAGCGGCGGTAGAGCGCGCGTAGATCGTCGAGCGTCTTCGGGCGCAGATCGGGGAAAAATTCCCACATGCGTTCATCGTCGAGATATGGCCACGCCTCCCGCGCATGCTCCGGCGTCGTCGGCTCGAGTACGAGTCGTGGCGTCTGCAAGGCATGCCGGGCGGTGCTCTCGCTCACCGAAGGATCTGCGCCAAGGCGGGTTCGAGGGCCGGAAAGCGGAACGCGTAGCCGAGCCGTTGCGTGCGCTCGGGCAGGACGCGCTGCCCCTCCAGGAGGACCGTCGATCCTTCTCCGAGCAGCGCGCGTACGGCAAATGCCGGGACGGGAAAGGGCGTAGGACGGTTCAGCGCCGCGCCGAGCGCCGCTGTGAACTCTTCGTTGCGTACGGGGTTGGGTGCCGTCGCGTTGAGCGTTCCCTGCGCGCCGTCGAGAGCCATCAGGTAGATGCCGATGAGGTCGTCGACGTGGATCCACGAGCACCACTGGCGGCCGCTTGCGATCTTCCCGCCGAGCCCCAGCCGGAATGGCCACAGCAGGCGTGCGAGTGCGCCGCCGGTGCCCAGCACGAGGCCCGTCCGAATGCACGCGACGCGCATACCCAGTTCGGCTGCGCGCCCAGCCTGCAGCTCCCATCGCTCGCAGACGTTCGCCAGGAAATCCGAACCCGCCAGATCGTCCTCAGCGAACGTTCGCGTTTCACTGGTGCCGTAGTAGCCGATCGCCGAGGCCGAGACGAAGACCTTCGGATGCCCGTCTGTAACGGCGAGTGCTTCGAGGAAAGCGCGCGGCAGCGCAACGCGGCTGGATTCGATGCGCTCTTTAACCCGCGCGTTCCAGCGCTGGGCGATCGGCTCGCCCGCGAGGTTCGCTATCGCGTCGCAGCCGGCGGCGAGCTGCGCGGCGCGTACCGGATCGCGCAGCGAGCCCGCGCGTACCTCGTCGCCGCGGGCGGAGAGCGCGGCAGTCAAGTGGGTGCCGATGAACCCGGAGGCGCCGAAGACCGCTACGCGCACCGCAGATTCCTACGAACCATCCGCATGGCGGCATCTTCCCTAAGACGCTGGGCCGGGCCTCGCCAGCGCTTCGACGAGCGCCCGCGCTTCGCCGTCGAGACCTTGCTCGTAGACCTTCGGATGCGTCAGATAAAAGAGGCTCATCACGCGCAGCACGAACTCGTGCACGTGCGGCCGTGCGAGGTGCGCGAAGCGGGCCCGCGCTCGCCGTGCCAGGACGCCCGCGCGCTCCAGGAACCGGCCGGAGCCGGCGTAACACGCGATGAAGTTGAGTTCTTCGTGCTCCCGGTCTTCGGATTGATCGATGAAATAATCGAGCAGAACGTGAAGCGCCGAGACGTTGGGGAAGTAGGCGTCGTGCGTCGCGGCGATCTGAGGGGAATCTCCGCAAAACGCTGCGTAGAGTGGGGCGTAAACTTGAAATTGCGAACCGGCGGCGCTGGCGAACTCCCACCAGGTTAGGTCGCCGAAGCGGCCGCGATGACGCTCCCACCACGCGATGCACGCGGCTTCGCGCCGGTCCTTCGGGTAGTGCTTGAACGTCTGCAAGTCGGCGTAGAGCTCGGCGGCTTCTCTAAAGACGGGAACCAAACGACGGTACTCGGGGAAGCGCGCGATGGCGTTGCGCGTCTCGCACACCAGTCCTTGCAGATACCCCCCGTCGTCCCCGGCCGGACCGTGCGTGTAATACGGCCGCAGCGGCGAGTCTGGGTCGA
>JAJXWN010000099.1 GCA_021781595.1 bacterium
CGATGCCAACGGCGACATGGTCCCCATCTCGTATGGCCCCCTCGACTCAAGCGGCAATACGTGCGGGTGGACCGACAGCGGGCAGGACTTCGACGCGCGGACGGCCGCGAATATCGGCTCGAATAGTCCAAATGGCAGCAACGACGTCTACTACACGTTCGATGCCGCCGGACGGCAGACGTCCGCCAGTCAAAACTACTACGGAACGTTCACCTGCGGCGACCTATAATGCACGGTCAGCGGCTCGGGCAGCTTCACCAAGCAGTACGACGCCGAAAACCAAATGTAGAAGGTGGGCAAGTTCGAATTGGTACGTTTTATAAATGATCCAGCGGGAAAATCGTACATGTGCGATTCCCGGACGGCTCGGCATCGGCTTGGGTTGGGATCGGTGGCTTAACGCCGGTGGTGCCTCGCGGCACCGTTGTGGTGATTGGTGGTAGCGATTGCAGCGCTGAGGTCACGCGCCTTTACGCCGAGATATCATCGTTGGCCGCGCAGTTGTCTGCATGCACGGGCACTGTTGTCAAACAGTTGGCTTCGCCGCGCGACAATGTGCTCGTGGTGAGGTTCAATCGTACGGGAACGGTAATTCGAATCATACCGACTGGCGCTTTGTACCCGAACATTACGGCCCCGAACGGAATGCCACGATATGTCGTGGGGCAGCTGGTTTGGAAAGACGAATATCGTCGGTAAAGGCCCTAGTTTTTTGAAAGTACCGCGAAGGCATGGCCGCACGAAGCGCACGCGACGACGACTTGATAGTGCGCGGTCGTCTCGCTTCGCGATCCTGGTTCCGATATCGGACTGCCGCAGTAACGGCAGCGATCGGTCGTTGAGTTCCCGCTGGGCGCTTGCTCGTCCACGCGAAGTTCGTTCGACGGCATGACATTGGCGTCCCGGCTGTCGAAGGGCGACTGCCCATGCTGCGCTGGTTTAGACCCTTGCTCTCCGGCCTGCTCGCCGCCGCGTTGCTCGCGCCGCTTCCGGCGGCGGCGGCCCGGCAGATCGTCGATTTTCACAAGCTCGACGCGTACTTTGCCTTGTTCGCGCGGGATTCGAACGTCCCATGGAAGCCGACGACCGTTCGCCTGGACACCTACTCGAACGCACCCGTGGCGTTCGCGGTCTACCAGGTCGATCCGGCCGACGTGCTGACGGCCGGAGCCAACACGCGCCCCCGCGCGATCGATACCCGCCGCTACAAACCGCTTGCCACATGGAATTTCACGCCTCCCGGAGGGTATCAGTTCCAGTCTAACGAGGTTCCGGTGCCGCTCGGGCACCGTGAGGGCTTCTTCGTGGTTGAGGCGCGGCGCGGCGACGTGGGCGAGCAAGTTTGGATCAACCGCACGCGGGTGGGTCTCTTGGTGAAGGAGACTCCAGGCGGCATCCTCCTTTACGGCACCGATCTCGGAACGGGACGCCCGTTCGACCATATGCGCGTGCTGTTCGTCGTTAACAGCCGCTTCGTCACTCGCTACACCGACGCGCACGGAGTCATCCGCTGGTCGGGTCGTCCCGCGCCGGTCTTCGCGCTCGCGCAGTGGGGCGACGGCAGTGCCTTCGTCTCGTTCTTGCCGCAAGCGCCGCTGCCGGCGACGATCGTAGGCGTCAAGCTCGATTCCGCCGTGGTGCACGCGGGTGACGAGGTGCACGTGGTCGGCTTCGCGCGCTCGCGCGACGGCGCTCTCCTGAGACCGTCGCGCGGTACCGCGCGCGTCGTCATCCTGCAGCGCGGCGACCCGATCGCGCAATCGAACGCGCATCTCGATCTCGCCGGCGCCTTTGCGACGACGATGCGCATTCCGCCGCGCAGCCGCGCCGGCGACTACGCGGTGCTCGCGACCGTGGACGGCGCGACGGCCGGCACGACGCTGCACGTGGACGCCGACGCGGGCGGTTTGTCGCTCGAAGTCGCCTCCCGGTGCCGCTTCGCCTGCGATCCGAACGACGACGTCCCATTGGTGGTACGCGCACTGCGTGAAGGCAGAGCCGCGCCTGACGTGACCGTGCGCGTCGGCGTCATCCGCTCGCCGCACGTCTTTATCGGAACGCAACCCGGCGCGACGCCCTGGGGAACGACCAAGTGGTACGAAACCAGCGTACGAACCGGCTCGGACGGCGCGGCGTTCGTTGCGATTCCGCACCCGACCGACGGGCTAGCCTCCACCTACGGCGTGCGAGTCGAATCCGGCGGTGCTACCGCGGTGACGCGCGTCGTCGTGCCCACGGCGCCCGTCGCCCTGCGGCTCGTGCTGGACAGGGATCGCATGAGCTTGGGAACGCCGCTGGGCTTCGACGTGTCGGCGGACTCGGTAGCGACGGGGAAGCCCGTCGGGCATCTGGCGGTGCGCGTGCAGTTGCTCCACGGCGCTTCGATTGCCGAACAGATCGTCACGTTAGACGGGCGCGGCTACGCGCGCGGGAGCTTTAGCTCGCCCCAGCTCGGCTCGAACCTCGCGATCGCGAGCACTATCGTAGACGGCGCTACGGCGATGGACGCACAGCAAGTACAGATCGTTCCGCAGGCGATGCAAGACCCGCAGCAGACCGATAGCGGAGACGTGCGCATCGAGCTCAACGAGAAGCGTTACGTTGCGAACGAGGAGATCCGAGTCACGGCCGTTGCGCGCGGCGCACAGGGCGACGCGCTCCTCACCTACGAGAGCGCCGAAGGCTCGCAAGCCCACGTCGTTCCGGTGCGTGACGGGCGGGCGTACGCAACGTTTCGGGCGGTGGACGCTCCGGGTGCGCTGCAGATCGGCGCAGCATTCGTGCGCGGCGGCGGGCTCGTGTGGAGCAGTACGCCGCTGCACGTCGACGCAGCGGGGCGTCCGATTGCTGCGCCGCTGCTTTTGAACGAGGGCTCGTATGCGCCGGGCGCGCTCGCAACCCTGCGGCTCGCGGACCTCAAACCCGGCGTGGGCACGCTGGTCGTGCGCCTCACGCGCGGAGAGCCGAGCGGCTCCGCTTTGTTCGAGACCGCGCCCGATCTCCTTGCGATCGGAAGCACGACGTCGCAGGATACGGCGCCGCCGGTTCCGTCGTGGCATCCGTGGGTCGATTCCACCGGCCAGCACGCACAGGTCATGACCTTCGCACGGCGCTCGGCGCCGCCCCAAGACCTCACGCTGGCCGAAGCGGCCACGCAAAGCGTGTACTGGCGCGTTGAACGGCACGACGGCGATCGCATCGAGTTGCGCGTTCCGCGCGCTCCGGGTACCTATCTGGTATCGATCCTCGAGATCGACGACGACGGGCGCGTCGTGGCCGGCTCTTCGAAGTTGGTGGTGCGGTGACGGCGGCGCAGCGAGCGCCACGCGCGGATAGCCTGATGCTGCTCGACACCTACGGCTTGGTCTACCGAGCTTTCTTTGCGCTCCCGCCCCTTTCGACGGCCGGCGGCGTGCCGATCAACGCCGCGTACGGTTTCACGATGATGCTGAACAAGCTCGTCGGCGACGAGCGTCCGAGTCACGTCGTCGCAGCCTTCGACAAAGGGTTGCCGGCCCAGCGAATCGCGATGTTCCGCGAATACAAAGCCCAGCGTGAGAAGATGCCCGACGAACTCCGCAGCCAGTTTGCGCTCGTCCGCAAGATTTTGCAGACCTACCGCATCCCGATCTTCGAACAGGAAGGCGAGGAGGCCGACGACGTTATCGCGACGCTCGCGCGGCAGGCAGGCGAACTCGGCGAGCGCGTCGTGGTCGTATCGGGCGACAACGATCTGCTGCAGATCGTCGACGAACATACGAGCGTGCTGATGACGCGCCGGGGCATCAGCGATCTCGCCCGCTACGATGCCGCCGCGGTACGCGAGCGCTACGAACTCGATCCGTCGCAGCTGCCCGACTACCGCGGTCTCAAAGGCGACCCTTCCGACAACCTCCCGGGCATCCCTGGCGTAGGTGAGAAGACCGCGATCAAGCTCATCAAGACAGCTGGGACTCTCGACAACCTGGTGCGGCATCCCGAACTAGCCGGCTCACCGAAGTTACAGGCGCTGATCGAGCGGTACGGCGGGCAAGCGCAGGTTTGTCGCGACGTATCGGTGATAAAGAACGATCTCGCGGACGTAACGCTCGACTGGAACGGCGCGCGCTACGAGCCACCCGGCAACGACGAGCTCTACCGCCTCTATGCGGAGCTCGAGTTCAAATCGCTCCTTGCCAAGCTGCGGCCGCCCGCGGAGATGCCGCTTTTCGGCGGCGCGGCGCCGAAGATCTGCGGCGTCTATCGCTCCTACGCTGCGGCGGCAGATCCGCCGGAGTTCGCATCGCTGGCGCAGGATCTGCGGGAACTCGGCCGTGCGGACCGCTTGATGCTGGCGCTGCATGGGGACGAGGAGATCGGCATCTCGGCCGCTCCGGGATCGGGCATCTGCTTTCTCCTGGGGGCGCTTGCGAACGAGCCGGTGCGCTCGGCTTTCGCGGCGTTGTGGAGTGGATCTCAGCGCCTTGGGGCGCACGACGCCAAGAGCGTGCTCGAGGCGCTGCATGCGCGCGGTTTCGCGCCGCGGCCCTTCGCCGACGATACGATGGTCGCCGCGCATCTTCTGGATCCGTCGCGATCGTTCGTTTCCGTCGGTGACGCTGCGCACGATCTGCTCGCCATGACGGTTGGCAGCGATGCGGCGTCCTCTGCCGACGCGGCGCTTCGCTCGATAGAACCGGCGCGCGCCGCACTGGCGGAGCGAGATCAGTTGAAGTTGTACGAAGACGTCGAGGTTCCGTTGGCGCCGGTACTGGCTAAGATGGAATGGACCGGCATAGCGGTCGATCCGTCGAAACTCGAGGATCTGGCGGCCGAGTGCGATGCCGCGATCGTGCGCCTGCGGAACCAAATCTACGATTTTGCAGGGGAAGAGTTTAACGTCGGGTCGCCGCAGCAGCTGGGTGCCGTTCTTTTTGGGAAGCTTCAGATACCCGGCGGTAAGAAGACCAAGACCGGCTGGGCGACCGGCGTCGAAGTGCTTCAATCGCTCGCGCGCGAGTACCCGATCTGCGCGAAGGTGCTCGAGTACCGCGAGGTCACGAAACTCAAGAACACCTACATCGACGTGATCCCGCAACTGGTGAACCCGGCGGATCGCCGGCTGCACACGATCTTCAATCAGACGGCGACGGCGACGGGTCGCCTGAGCTCGACGAATCCGAACCTGCAGAACGTTCCGGTACGCGGCGAGCTCGGGCGGCGCATTCGTAAGGCGTTCGTCGCGCCGGGCGACGAGTACGTCTTGCTCGCAGCGGATTACAGCCAGATCGAGTTGCGGTTGATGGCGCACCTCTCGGGCGACGAGGCGATGCGGCGTGCGTTCCACGAAGGCCAGGACATTCACGACTTCACGGCGCGCCAGATCTTTGCGCTCGCACCCGAAGATACCGTCGACGCCAACCAGCGGCGCATGGCCAAGTCGGTGAACTTCGGGCTGCTCTACGGAATGTCCGATTTCGGGCTCGCGCAGCGCCTCGAGATCGGGCGCGCCGAAGCCAAAGAGATTACCGTCGCTTATTTCGCCCGCTTTCCCAAAGTTCGCGCCTACGTAGAACGTACGATCGAACGGGGGCGCGACGTAGGCTACGTGACGACGCTCATGGGGCGGCGCCGCTATATGCCAGGACTGACGTCGAGCAACTACATGCTGCGTGCGGCCGCAGAACGCGAAGCCACCAACGCTCCGCTACAAGGGAGCGCGGCCGACCTCATGAAGCTGGCTATGGTTAGGATCGACGCGCGGCTGGCGCAGGCCGGATACGACGCGCGCATGCTGCTTCAGATCCACGACGAGTTGATCTTCGAAGTACGGCGCGAGCGGCTACGCGACGTCGCGCATATGGTGCGAGGCGAGATGGAGAGTGCCGCGAGCCTCTCCGTGCCGCTCGAGGTCACGTTGAAGGTGGGAAGCAACTGGTACGACGTGGAGGTGTCGAACGATCTTTAGCACGCTGGCGATGGCCGTCCGACTGGCGGCGTTCAAGCCGACGGCGACGGTCGCCGCGCCCAAGGCGACGCTTCGCGTTGCGGTTGCCGATACCGATCGGTCGCGCGAACGCGGGCTGATGGACGTCGCCGCATTGCCGGCGCACGCGGGCATGGTCTTCGTTTTCGATGCGGATGGGCCGGTCCAATTCTGGATGAAGAACACGCTGATTCCGCTCGACATGGTCTTCGTGGGCGCGCGCGGTACGGTACGCTCGGTTGCGTCCTGGGTCCCGACCGTACCCACCACAACTCCCGACGACCGGATTCCGCGCCGCGATGGGGTAGCGAAGTACGTCATCGAACTCAACGCCGGCGAAGCCGCCGAAGACGGCATCGTACCGGGCGTGAAGATCGGTGGAATCACGCGCTTGAACTAAGACGCTGTGCCGGAACTTCCCGAAGTCGAGACCATCGCGCGCGGACTGCGCACGAAGATCGTCGGCAAGACGATCGCCCGCGTGCAGGTTCGCCTTGCCAAGGTCGCCGTCGCGCCCGCCGGGGTCGACTTTTCGCGCACCCTGGCCGGCGAGCGCATCGTTGGGGTCGCGCGGCGCGGCAAGTACGTGGTTCTCGGACTGGCTTCGGGGCGGTCCCTGGTTACGAGCCTGCGCATGACGGGCCGTCTGCTCGTCGGGGATGGCGGGGGATCTCCGCATCCCTACACGCACGTGACCCTGTGCTTCGGTGACGGCGACCGGCTGGCGTTTGCCGATGTCCGGCAGTTCGGCCGCATGCGGCTGGTTGGGCCGGGGGAGGCGTGGGACGCGGCCCTGGGCGTCGAGCCGCTGGGTGGGGACTTTACTCCTGAGCGCTTTATCGGTATGCTTGCGGGGCGGACGACGCCGATCAAGGCTTTTCTCCTCGATCAGCGGCGCATTGCCGGTGTAGGTAATATCTACGCCTGCGAGGCGCTCTGGAAGGCTCGGATTCGTCCGGGCACGCCCGCGAAATCGCTCACGAAACGAGCGATTCGCCGGCTTCACCGCTCGCTCGTGGACGTTCTCAACCGCGCGATCGACCTGCGCGGGAGCAGCGTCGACGACTACGTGGATGCCGATGGACGCAAGGGTGGTTTCCAGAACGTCCTCTCGGTCTACGGAAGGCTCGGCGAGCCGTGCGACCGGTGCGGCCGCCCGATCGTTCGCACGGTCCTCGGGCAGCGGGGAACGTGGTGGTGCCGGGGCTGTCAACGGTAACCGCCACACGACCAACGGCGACAGATACGACAACGAATAAAATTCAAACGAAGGTAGGAACTTTTACCATCTCTACGACTGAAATAGCACCGGCACACCACGAAGAAGAGGATCAACTCGCATTCGAACAGCGTCTCTACGAAGAGTCGCTCAAGGTCCTCGACGAAGGTCAGGTTCTGACCGGCGTCATCGTTCAAAAAGACAAAGACGAATTACTCGTCGACATCGGGGGCAAATCCGAAGGCAGCCTCCCATTCCGCGAACTCTCGCTCGCGATCGATCCAAAGGAACTCAAGGTCGGCGACACCCTCGAAGTCATGATCCATCGGATCGACGACAACGATGGTACGCTCTTCCTTTCGGAGCGCCGGGCGCGCGCGCTGAAGACCTGGGAGAAGGTTATCGAGTCGCACGACCACGATGAGGTGATCGAGGCGACCGTGACGCAGGTCGTAAAGGGCGGCGTGCTCGTCGATCTCGGCATGCGCGGCTTCGTGCCCGCGTCGCAGATCCGCCGGCAGCCCGTGGGCAACCTCGACGAACTCGTCGGCCGGAAGCTGCGCCTCAAGGTTATCGACCTCGACCACAAGCGCCACCGTGTGGTGCTCTCGCAACGCCTCGTGCTCGAAGAGGAGCTCAACGCCAAGAAGCAAGAGCTGCTCGGAACGCTGGAAGTCGGACAGATT
>JAJXWN010000100.1 GCA_021781595.1 bacterium
CGCGATCTCCGTCGCGAGCCAGGGTCTCTCCGCGCTGCTCTTCATGGGCGTACTGATCTTCCTGTGGTTCAAATTCGCTCAACCGGCGGTAGCCGCGGCGCAGGAGGCGCAGAACCGAGAGATTGCGGAGAACGAACGGTATCGCGACGAGTCGCGAGCCGCTATCGCCCGGCTACGGCAGGAGATGGCGGATGCGCGCGGCGACGCCCAAGCGATCGCGGAGCGCGTCGCCATCCAGGCCGAAAGAGAGCGAGTCCAAGCGCTCGCCGAGGCCCGCGAATCGGGGGAGCGCGCCTTGAACAACGCCCGCGGAGAACTCGACTTGGCGCGCGCGAACGCGGCGATCCGGTTACGCGACGAGATGCTCGAACGGGCGCTGGTCTTGGCGCGCTCGGATGCCGCAGCGCGCGTTACGCCGGCGCTTCATGCCGACCTCGTCGATGCCTTTATCGACACCTTAGGAACGAGCAGGAACTGATGGCCGGCGAAACCGTAGCCCGCCGTTATGCGGCCGCCGCCTTCGAATTGGCTACGGAACGCGCCGTGGTCGAAGACGTTGCCAGGGATCTGCACGCGCTCGCCGGGGCCATCTATGCAGACGAGTCTGCCAAGGCGTTCTTCCTCTCGCCGGTGCTCGAGCGCAAAGAAAAGATACGCGTGTTGTCCGAGGCCTTTGCGGGCCGGGCCGACGACGTGGCCGTGAATCTGGTGCTGCTCTTGGTCCGCAAGCGGCGCGAGGCGTTGCTGCGCGAGATCGTTGCGCAGTACGACCTGCTCGAGCTGGCGTCACGCGGGGCCGAGCGCCTGACCGTAACCTGCGCTAAGGAACTCGCGCCGGAGCGGCTGCGGGCGCTGGTCGAGCGCCTGGAGCGCATCTACCTCAAGAAATTCGACGTGACGCAGACGATCGATCCACGGCTGATCGGCGGCGTGCGCATCACGATGGGCGACCGGCGGATCGACGGTTCGGTCGCCGGGCGCCTCGACGAACTCTCCCGAACGCTCTTTGCAAGAAACTGATCGGAGCCACTCTAACAGATGATAAACGCAGACGAAATCGCCGGTATCCTTAAGCAGCAGATAGCTAACTTCACGTCCGACGTTCAGGAAGACGAAGTCGGGACCGTTATCGAGGTGGGGGCAAACCTTGCGCGCGTCTACGGCTTGCAGAGCGTGCGCGCGTCGGAGCTCGTCGAATTCCCGAGCGGCCTGCAAGGCGTAGCTCTTAACTTGGAAGAGGACAACGTCGGCGTGGTCATACTCGGCTCCGATGCGGGGATCAAAGAGGGCGACAAGGTTCGCCGCACGGGGCGCATCGCGTCGGTTCCCGTCGGCGAAGCGCTGCTCGGGCGCGTCGTCAATCCGCTCGGGCAGCCGGTCGACGGCAAAGGGCCGATCGAGACGAGCCGGTACCGCACGATCGAGAACGTGGCCCCGAGCGTCGTGCAGCGCCAACCGGTCAAGCAGTCGCTGCCCACGGGCATTCGCGCTATCGACGCGCTGATTCCGATCGGCAAAGGTCAGCGTGAGTTGATCATCGGGGACCGCAGTACCGGTAAGACGGCCATCGCGGTCGATACGATCATCAATCAAAGAGGCCGCGGCGTTTTCTGCATCTACGTTGCGGTCGGCCAGAAAAACTCGACGGTTGCCGCGCTCGCCCAGACGCTTGAGCAGAAGGGCGCGCTCGAGTACACGACGATCGTCACCGTCGGGCCGTCCGAAGCGGCGGCGCTGCGCTGGATAGCCCCGTTCGCGGGTTGCGCGATGGGCGAGGAGTTGATGTACGGCGGCAAGGACGTCCTCATCATCTACGACGATCTGACCAAGCACGCGCAGTCCTATCGCGAGATGGCGCTACTGCTGCGCCGCCCGCCGGGACGCGAGGCGTATCCGGGCGACGTTTTTTTCCTGCACTCCCGTCTTCTCGAGCGCGCTGCCAAACTTTCCGACGAACTCGGAGGCGGCTCGCTGACGGCGCTCCCGATCATCGAGACGCAGGCAGGTGATTTTTCGGCGTACATTCCGACCAACGTCATTTCGATTACCGACGGCCAGATCTACCTTACGCCGAGTCTCTTCTTCCAAGGCATCCGCCCCGCGATCGACGTCGGCCTCTCGGTATCGCGTGTCGGCGGCTCCGCGCAGACCAAGGCCATGAAATCCGTGGCTGGGCAGTTGAAGCTCGAGCTTGCGCAGTATCGCGATCTCGCGGCCTTCGCGAAGCTGGCCAGCGACCTCGACAAAGCGACGCAGATGCAACTGCTGCGCGGCGAGAAGCTCACGGAGTTGCTAAAGCAGCCGCAGTACCAACCGATGCCCGTCGAAGATCAGGTCGCGATTCTCTACGGCGCTACCAAAGGATTCGTCAACGACGTGCCGACGCCGCGCCTACAGGAGTGGGCAACCGCGTTCGTCGGTTACCTGCACCGCGCGGCCCCCACGGTCGCGAATTCGATCGCCGAGACGGGCCAGCTCTCCGACGGCGCGAAGGGGCAGCTCGAAGCGACGCTAGCGGAGTTCAACAAGAGCTTCTAATGGCATCGGTAAAGGATCTTCGCGAGCGGATTGCGTCGCTGAAGAACACGCAGCAGATCACCAAAGCGATGAAACAGGTCGCTGCCGCGAAGATTCGTCGTGCCGAAACGGCGCGCACTCAGGCGCGCCCGTATGCCGATGCGCTTGGCGAGATGCTGCGCGATCTCGTCCTCGCCGCCGGGAGCGTCGACCATCCGTTTATGAAACCGGGCCGCTCCGGCGCACCTCCGGGAGCGATCCTCATGGCGGCCGACAAGGGCCTGGCGGGCGCATTCAACTCGAACGTCGTGCGGGCGGGCGAGATCTACCGCGGCGAGCATCCCGAAGCGGTCTTTTACACCGTCGGGATAAAGGCGCGCAATGCCGTCCGGCGCATGGGCCGGCCGGATCATGCCACTTGGCCGCTCGGCGCGCGCGCGAAGCTCGATACCGCGCGGGATGTGGCGGAGCGAGTCGCCGGCGATTTCGCTTCGGGCAGGATCTGCGAAATCGTGCTGATCTCACCGAAGATCGTCACGCGGATCTCGCAAAGGCCCGAGCTGCGCCGCTTGGTCCCCATCGTCGCAACCGAGGTCGCCGGCGAGAACGCGCCCGGCGGGCATCGTGGGGCGGTCGAGTTCTCACCGTCGCCGGAGTTCGTGCTCTCGCACTTGTTACCCAAGTATCTCGAGTTCACGATATTTTCGGCCATGCTCGAAACCGACGCGGCATTCTTCGCCGCTCAACTGCTCGCCATGAGTAATGCCACCGACAACGCCGGCAAGCTCATCGACGAACTTACGATTGCAATGAACAACGCGCGTCAAGCCGCGATCACCAAAGAACTGCTGGAGATCGTTGGCGGCGCGGAGGCACTCTCCGGATGAGGGCGGGTACGCCGCCCTCATCTCGGCATGAGTTCCGCTGAGCGCGACCACCGAATACAAGCAAGAGAAGGAAACGTTTGAATAATGGCTGCCACCGGTAAAGTTGTCCAAGTTCTGGGGAACGTCGTCGACGTCGAGTTCACCGCGGAGACGCTGCCCAACATCAACGACGCATTGAGCGTTCCCGTGAATGAGGACCGTGCGGATCTCGGCGGGCGAGCCGCGGCACATACCGCCGATCTCGGCGGTACGGCGATGCAGGCGCGCGACCTGGTGCTGGAAGTGCAGGACGAGCTCGGCAACAGCCAGGTGCGCTGCCTTGCCATGGGATCGACCGACGGCCTCGTGCGCGGCGCCGCCGTTACGGCGACCGGCGGCCCGATTACGGTTCCGGTCGGCGAGGGCACGCTCGGGCGCATCTTCAACGTTTTGGGCAAGGCGATCGACTCCAGCGAGCCGGTGAAGGCCTCGGCGATGTGGCCGATCCACCGCCCCGCGCCGAACTTCGAAGCGCAGGATCCCACGCCCAAACTTTTCGAGACCGGCATCAAAGTCGTCGATCTGATGGCGCCATACACGCGCGGCGGCAAGGTCGGCCTCTTTGGAGGCGCCGGCGTCGGCAAGACGGTGCTCATCCAAGAGCTCATTCGCAATATCGCCAACGTGCACAAAGGTTTCTCGGTCTTCACCGGCGTCGGCGAACGGACGCGCGAAGGCAACGATCTCTGGCTTGAAATGAAAGAGTCGGGCGTGCTTGCGCAGACGACGCTCGTCTTTGGGCAGATGGACGAACCGCCGGGCGTTCGCTTCCGCATCGCACAGGCCGGCGTCACGATGGCCGAGTACTTCCGCGACGAACTCGGCGCCGACGTGCTGTTCTTTATGGACAACGTCTTCCGTTATCTGCAGGCGGGTTCCGAAGTCTCGGCATTGATGGGCCGCATGCCGTCGGCGGTCGGCTATCAGCCGACGCTCGCGACCGACATGGGCGTACTAGAAGAGCGGATCACCTCGACGCAAAAGGGCTCGATTACGTCGGTGCAGGCCGTCTACGTTCCGGCGGACGATTACACCGACCCCGCCGTTGCCGTAACCTTCGCTCATCTCGACGCCACCACGGCGCTCTCTCGTCCCATCTCGGAACTCGGCATCTATCCGGCGGTCGACCCGCTGGCATCGTCGTCGCGCATCCTCGATCCGCAGATCGTCGGCGAGGAGCACTACAACGTTGCTCGCGGCGTTCAGGAGACGCTTCAGCGCTACAAAGATCTGCAGGATATCATCGCGATTCTCGGCGTGGAGGAACTCTCAGAGGAAGACAAGGTCGTCGTCGGGCGGGCACGCCGCATGCAGCGCATGTTCTCGCAACCCTTCTTCGTCGCCGAGCAGTTTACGGGCACGCCCGGAAAATATGTTAAGATCTCCGACACCGTGGCGTCGTTCAAGGAGATCCTCGACGGCCGCGTCGACCATCTGCCGGAGCAAGCGTTCTTCTATGCCGGCGGGATTGACGACGTGAAGGAGAAGGCCGAGAAGATCGGTGCGTCGCTGTAATGGCCACGACGATTCCGTTTACGCTGATCACTCCGACCAAGGTGATCTTCGAAGGGAACGCCGAGTTGGTCATCGCCGTGACGACCGAAGGAGAGGAAGGTATTCTTCCCAAGCACGCGCCGTTCTTGAGCGCGCTGCGGCCCGGCGTGCTGCGAGCCAATATCGTCGAGGCGGGCGCGTCGCAACGGCTCGAGCTGGCAACGGGCGAAGGTTTTATGCAGGCGCTGCCGGAGCGCGTTACGGTACTGGTCGATCGCGCGGTAGGATTCGAGGAGGTCGACATCTCGCAGGCGCGTCAGGAACAGAGCGAAGCGTCGGCGCGTCAGAAGGCTGCCGGAACCGATGGGGCCGCGTTTGCGCGGGAACAGGCCGCTATCGATTTTGCCGTTGCCAAACTCCGCTTGACCGGACACCAATGAGGCTCCGGCGAAGCAGCCTCTCGTGCCTCGCGCGCCTGGTTGGCTGATTCTTTCGGAGATCGCGCTGGAGCTCGCGGCTCTGGCCGTCGTCGAGCGCGCTACCCTCTGCTCGGTGAAACCGGCCGGGCCGCCCCGATTCTTGGCCGACGTCGCGGATAGCGGCGCCCGGTACCTGCGTGCCGGCGATGGTGCCGTTGCCTTCGCCGTAGGACTCTATTCCGATGGCCGCGTGCGGATCGTCGATGCAGTCGGCCGGCGCTTCTCCGGCGAAGTCTACGATGCGCGTGCTCGCATGTTCGAGGTAGGCGGCGATGACTATTTCGAGATATTCATCGAACCGGCGCCGGGCGATTCGATGCGGTTGCGCCTGCGCGGCGGCTCGTATGACGACCGCCTTCTGGATTGCGAGGCCTGGCCGAGATGAACACGTTGGACCGCCTGGAGACGACGCTGCGCGTGAGGGGCGGAGCGCGTCTGGAAGGATCGGTCACGACGCACGGTGCGAAAAATGCCGCCTTACCGATTATGGCTGCCGCGTTGCTTGCCAAAGGCAAGGTCACGCTCCACCGGGTCCCCCGCATCACCGACGTCTCCGTTATGTGGTCGCTGCTTGAAGCGCTCGGCGCACGCCTGCGCTACGAAGGCGACGGCACGGTGACCATCGATGCGGGAAACGTCGCGTCGTACCGCGCGCCGTACGCGCTCGTGCGAAAGCTCGCCGCTTCTTTCGACGTCGTTGGAGCGCTGCTGGGCCGTTTTGGGTGCGCGGA
This sequence comes from bacterium, assembly GCA_021781595.1. Taxonomy (GTDB): domain Bacteria; phylum Vulcanimicrobiota; class Vulcanimicrobiia; order Vulcanimicrobiales; family Vulcanimicrobiaceae; genus JAJYFL01. The sequence goes on from JAJXWN010000100.1 coordinate 6,148, forward strand.
AGTCCCCTTACCGGGCGGCTGCGTGCTCGGTACGCGCGCGACGGACATGCACGAGCAAGCCTTCGTCGCGCTCGGTTGCGAGGTGAAGAACCAGCACGGCTATCTCATCGCAACCGTGAAACAGCACGCCCTACAGGGAGCCGATATAGAGTTTCGTATGCCGAGCGTCGGCGCTACGAAAAACGCGATGCTTGCGGCGGTGCTCGCCCGTGGCGCCACGACGCTGCGGAACGTCGCGATGGAGCCGGAGGTCGTGGATCTGGCGGATTTCCTGTGCGCGATGGGTGCGAAGATCCGTGGCGCCGGAACGGATACGCTCGCGATCGACGGCGTCGAGGAACTGCACGGCGTCGAATACTCGATCATTCCCGACCGAATCGTGACGGGGACGCTCTTGATGTGCGGTGCGATAACGCGGGGCGACGTAACCGTCAAGAGATGCGAACCCGCGCATCTGACTGCGGCACTAGGGAAGTTGCAGGAGTGCGGAGTCTCGGTCACGACCGGTGCCGATTGGATTCGGGTCGACGGTTCCCACATCACGGGCGGCACCGATATACTCACCGCTCCCTATCCGGGCTTCCCAACCGACCTGCAGCCGCAGATCGTTTCGTTCCTATGCACCACGCCCGGGACGAGCGTCGTCGAAGAGTCGATTTTCAACGCGCGCTTCTCATACGTTAACGAACTTGCGCGCATGGGCGCCGATGTCCGGGTATCGATGGAGAGCAATACTGCGGTCGTAAAGGGCGTTGAGCAGCTCTCCGGGGCACCGGTCGAGGCACCCGACATCCGCGCTGGTGCCGGCCTAGTCGTGGCCGGGCTTGCCGCTCAGGGCGAGACCGAGATCATCGGCCTCGAATTCATCGACCGCGGTTACGAGCGCCTTGAGGAGATGCTAGCCGACCTTGGTGGACAAGTTCAGCGAGCAAGCGGGATCACGCCGTTGGTCGAACCGACCGGACTTTTCGAGACGAGCGCGTATCCTACGACCCGGGCTCGCGGGACCGAGTAGCACTGCCGGGTCTTTCATCATCCAGCATCGGGAGAACACTTTGGAAATCGGGATCGACCTTGGGACGGCCAACGTGCTGGTGCACGTCAAGGGTAAGGGCATCGTCTTACGCGAGCCGTCGGTCGTGGCAAGAGACATGAATACCGGCAGGACGCTCGCCGTCGGTGAAGAGGCGCGCCAAATGCTCGGAAAGACGCCGGCGCACATACAAGCGATCCGCCCGTTGCGCGATGGTGTCATTGCCGATTTCGAAGTAACCGAGGCGATGCTCAGCTATTTCATCAAGAAAGTAATGAAAAATCGCTCGCTCCTCTCCTCGATTTTCAAGCCGAAGCCGAGCGTAGTTATCTGCGTGCCTGCCGAGATCACGAGCGTCGAGGAACGCGCGGTCAAGGACGCTGCCAAACTCGCTGGTGCCAAGTACGTCGAGATTATCGAAGAGCCTATGGCTGCGGCGATCGGTGCCGGCCTGCCGATCGACGAACCGAGCGGAAACATGGTGGTCGACATCGGCGGCGGCACGACCGACGTGGCGGTCATCTCGCTCGGTGGAATCGTCGTATCGCAGTCATTGCGCGTCGCGGGCAACAAGCTCGACGACGCGATCGTCCGGTATATCCGGCGTGTCTACAACCTCATGATCGGCGAGCGTACAGCC
>JAJXWN010000101.1 GCA_021781595.1 bacterium
GTGCGGCGGTCGTCTGCCTGCGCCGAGCCGGCGTGCGGGGCGTCCCAGTCCGTTTGCTCGGAACGCGTGCGGCGGCACTCGTGGCGCGCGGCAGCGAGCAGCTGCCGCTCCTCTAACAGGTTGCGGTCGGCCGCGCGATCATCCGGATAGCGTCGCTGCGACGGCGCACCGAACCGCGTAACTCCTCAAGATCGCTGGCAGCCGTCCCTCGGGCATTGGCGCGCCCATATTACGATGTCACACGCCGACGCATCCTCCGTCCTCATAGGAGATGGGATAAAGCGCAGAGCCATTGCTTGGCCTGTATGGGATCGAGGTTAGCTGTTGACGACGGCGGATCCACACATGCGCGAAAAGTCGAATACTACCAAACGCCATTGAGCGAACTGGGCGAAGGCAGCTACATCATTCCGGCGCGCGGCGACGGTAACGCGTACGGGCTTGCCCTGCACCGCGCCCTCTTTCGGTAAGGCCCCCGGCGTTGAACGCGTGATTCGCCACCTAAGCGTGAAGTTACGGAACAACGACCTCGCGCCGATGCAAGAGAAGTGGCGTTATCGAGCGCCGAACGCGCTAACCGGGGCCGGCGCCTGGCCCGTGAGTCGAGATGCAGGGCGACGCTTGCCGCCGGACGTTGGTTGGGTAGAACAGCCATTTTTCATGGTAGGTTCCTTCGTCTGACGTGACGATCTCGTCTCTCGCGCATAACTCGTTCCCGACAGTTGGCAATGGTATGTTCGATACGAAAACCCCACCGTAAGAGTCGCCATGATAGTTGATCGAGGTCGCGGTGACGTTATAAACGTGCTGCGGAGGAAAGATGGTGATACTGATGTGGACGGTGCGGCGCTTGATAAAATTTGGGCCCAAGGGCGCCGAGTGCCGCACGGTCTCTTCGGCCGATCCGGAAAGCTTGTATCCCATGTAGTTTCGGCTACGGAAATTGTATGGGTATTGCTCGACGTTCGGAAGCCGTGCCGTGCCGTGCGTTTCGGTAGAGTACGGCCAAACGCGACCCTGAGATGGGTGGTTATCGCTGTACGTGCCGGCCAAAGAGGTGATCGAGGCCCAGTTAACAGGCGCGAGCGCCGGTGCCGATGCCGTGCTCGACGCGATCGTGACGACGGCTGCTATCGCAAATGGGCGAACATTCATGTTCTTGACCTCCGGCGAGAAAGTTCTCGTTTGTCGAACCGTCACCTCGCCCGGGCGTGATACCGTCTAGATTTGGCTTCAGCCTCCTTTTCGAGCCGCTGCCGGGCGATCCCGGCCGTTTTTCAGGGCGTTGCGCAATCCAAGTCGTGCGTTCCGCGCGAAATGGCGCCGCATCGGCGGCTCGTGCTCCCAGAAGCCCGGCTGCACGGCCAAGAAAGGCGCAAATCTCCCGTCGCTTTTCCCGGACTGGCGTTGGCCTGGCGTTCATGTTGCCGTTGCCAAGGGCGGCGATTGCAGGGCAGTGATTCTCTCGACGATCGTTGCGAACAACTTGCGTGGGATCGCGACCTCGGCCATCTGAAAGGCGACGTACCGGCCGTGACTGACCGCCTTCGCTCCGATCTTGATCAGCTTTTCGCGCAGCGTCGTCAGCGACCACTCGGCAATCGTCTCCGGATTCGCCAGCGTGCGGAGGAAGTTTCCGAGGTTGTACGCCAGCGCGTGAAGCTGGAGGCGAACCGCGTTCGCATCGAACCATTCTTTGATGCATCGCTCGGCCGCTGCGCGCTTGTTACAGAAGGCGACTACATTCGTAGATTTGCAGCGCAGGTTCGTGACGATGAAGCCGACGCGCGGGAACAGGTCCCCGGGGTGCTACTCCACCTTAGCGACAACCCGACGCGGACGCGACCAACTCGCTGCCTTGTAGCGGAAGCTCTTACGGATCGGCGCAACATGCCGACGAGAGCATGGCGACCGTTCTTTCCGGTGCGGGCATCGGCCAGAAGACCACCGACCGATGTCGTCAGGCCAAGTGTCTCGTCGCATTCGCGAGACGCGAGCAAACCTACATCCGAAGTGACGACCGAGCCGCGGAACGGCACCATGATGCGGCGGTCAAAATCGATCCGAAGAATGTCGTTTTTCGCGTCACCCGTCGGGTTCGTCACTTCTGCCTCTCACGATTAGCGCGACTCATCTGTCAATTGCAGCAAAATCGCTTCGCATGCGCAGTGGATTCACAAGTTCATCTGGCGAATGCGGGTTCAAAACCGGGCGCTGCAAACGCCATGACATTGCGCTTACCCGGATCGCTGAATTCAAAACTCATCGTACGCCGGCGTTACATCGAGCCTTTGATGCAACGATTCCACTCATTCCATCAGCCACAAAAAAACACTCGAGGGACGCTGCGCACCGCGACTTCCGCGCTCGCCACCGAGCAGGCGAGATAACCTTCATCAAATTCTTTCCGAAAGAACACCGGCTTTCGAAACCACGAGATCGTCACGAACGAGCTGCCAATGCGCGTCGATCGTCGCACTCAAAATCCCGAGTAGCTAGCGGTCAACGGCAGGCATATCACCGCAACGCGACGAACCAAGAAAGAAGAGCCAGCTACATATACCAATGCCGATACACCTTACCGAAACCCAAGACGGCGTATTGCGATCCCTCGCACGAACCTACATTTGGTGGAAATCACCCAATGATGCCTTGCGCTTTCCCGAAACCATCATCGCGCAAGTCATGAATCGAGGCGATTGGAACGACGTTCGTCTTCTAGAGACCACCGTTGGAGAACAGGCTTTACGCTCGACGATTCAGCACGCCGTCATCGGGCAGTTTAACGCTCGCTCGTGGCACTTCTGGCACTACCGGCTTGGCCTTACAAAACCATCCGATTCCGTTCCGCCACTTCCGCAGCGGCGCGTATCGTGAACCGTTTTGATATGCAGCTCGGGATACTGCCGCCGGCGCAAAGGAAACTTTGGCCGCACCTCCAGCCAATGCGAACGCTCGACTTCGTCTTGTATGGCGGAACGGCCATCGCGCTTCGTCTCGGCCATCGTTTTTCGGTTGATTTCGACTTCTTCTCGAACGCTCCACTCGATCGTGCAGCCCTTCGCTTGGCCCTGCCATTCCTTGAAAGCGCTCGCGTTACCCAAGACGTGAGTCACACGTATAGTGCTGTCGTTGCCGTCGACGATGAACCGGTAACGCTTTCGTTTTTCGGCAATCTCCACCTTGGGCGCGTCGGCACGCCAGAACTCACCTCAGACGAGATTCTCCAAGTCGCGTCTCTCGATGACCTCTTCGCATTCAAACTCGGTGTCGTTTCGCAACGCGTGCAAGCAAGAGACTACATCGACATCGCTGAGATCCTACGTCACAATCTCAGTCTTGAACACGGACTCGCGAGTGCGCAGGCCATCTACGGTACGCAATTCCAACCAGCCGAAACGCTGAAAGCTCTGACGTATTTCGAAGGCGGCGACCTGTCCATACTCCAAGAAGCGGACAAAGAAATGCTCAGAACCGAAGCGGGGCGCGTACAAACAATCCCGATTATCGAGCGCTCATCGGATTTCTTTTGCAGCGACTGCGACAGAGACGGACGCGGGCACTAATTAGTGACGAAGAAGACGGCAATTCGGACTGCCGAAGTTGAAGGGATACATCGCACCGCAAGGGGCCACTGCCGGCAAGGGTTTGCCGTTCTTGCGAACGCGAGCGCTATCGCTTGAACCTGTAGCGCATCAGGCTGACCCAGTGGCTCCCCTCCGAGCATCTGGTTTACCAGGTCATCCCGCGTCCCCGTGCCGTCCCGGTACGGGACAGGCTTCAACCCGGCAGGGAGGCGCGTGGCGACGAACTTCCCGGTAGGCGTGGCAACCGTGAGCAGCGCTTGGCGAAGTTACGAGCGGCCAAGAAGGAACTTGAAGACGAACGGTAACTTCGATCTACCAGGTTGCGGCCGGCTGCGTGATCAGATGTGGTCGCTGCACCAGACGCCGTCGCCGGTGCCGGGGACGCGCGCTAGGCGGACGAGTTCCCGGGCAAGCGGCGCGAGTGGCGCGATCATCCAGATAGCGTCTTTGCGGCGGCGCACCGAACCGCGCGTTAGCAGATCGCGTGCAGGCTGCGGCGGGAGCCAGCCCGTGATCCGACGCAGATCCCCGGCGGCGCCACGCAGGAGGCTCGGGATGAGGGCGTGGGCGTCGTCGTCGGCGTAGCCGAACTCGTCGATGACGTAGGCGTCGTGCGCCGGGTCGCGCGCCCCGAGGACGTAGGCCGCGACGCTCCGGCCGCGGCGCAGCACGAGATTGGTCGCCTGCCCGGAGGTGTGTTCCGAACCGTGACGGATGCGCATGCGTAGCCAATCCCAAACGATTGGAGAGCGTTCGAATCCCCACGGGCGTTTCGATTCGACGGCCTCGAAGCAGCGCCGGACGCCGTTCCAATCGCGTTCCTCCAGCGAGCCGAGTGCGATCCGTTCTGCGGGTAGCGCGGCGGAGCGCACGGATATCGACCGCGAGGGCATCTCGACGAAGCCGATATCCGCGTAGAATTGGGGACGAATATCGGAGAAGAGGTAGGCGGCGCCGCATCCGTCAGCCCGTAACCGGTCGAGCAGCAACCCCAGCATCGCACTTGCGTACCCGCGTCCGCGAAACTCCGGCGGCGTAAAGATCGCGCCGATGCCGGCGGCGCGGATCCGGCGGCCGCGCAGATGGATCGTGCGGTCGTAGCGTTTTAGCGACGCGAGTAGGCGCGTACCGTCGAATAGTCCCACCGTGCGGAAAGACCGCCGCCCGTATGCCGAACGCGCGATCTCGAGCGTCTGCTCAACGTAGAGGTCCACCGGGCGCCGCCCGCTCCAAAGCTGCGCCGTCGCGGGCAAGACGCGCGCGGCGTATTGTTCAGGCGCGATCTCGCACAGCCGCATCTTTGGAATCGTCATGCGAGCGGCGTCGGAGCGCGAAGGGCGACTTCGAGTTCGCGCAAGAACTCCGGTGCCGCGACGCCGCGCGTCGGCGACCCGCTTGCGGTGACCAGCGCACCGCGCCGAGCGCGCCGCAACGCGTAAACGAACGCGCGGCGCTCCTCTCGGTTGTATGCCTCGCGCGTCTTGGCACGAAACATGTAGTAGCTGAACTTTGCCGTTCGAGCCGTCTCGGCGTCCCCGACGTTTTCTTTAGGGATCATGCCTAGCGCCGGGCTGTAGAGGAAGGCGTCGGGAACGTACCAGAGTGGAAACGCGCCGGCTTGCACGTTCGGAAGGACGACGTGATCAAACGATCGGCCGCGTACGGCGTCGACGCTTGCGATACGTACCGAACCGTCGCCGCGATCGGTTTCGAGCGATTCCAAACCGCTCTCCATGCGCGCGTCGAAATACTCCAGAAGCTCGCCCAGCCCCGCATCCGGGCGTTCGGCGGCGAAGGCGGCGATGCGTTCCAAGAGCCGAGTGAGCGTCATTTGCTGCCGATGCGCGCGCGCGGAGCTCGGTTCGCCGCGCCGCGCGAGCCCATCTCTCCATATCGTTTGCGCGAGATCCGGAAGCGAAAGGGTTTTCGAGGCCTCGACCCACTGCGTGAGCAGAGCGCGAAAACGCTCGATTCGCTCGCGCGCCGTGGGGGCGAGCCCCGCGTCGACCTCGGGATGAGTCACGTTCCAGCCCAAGCGCACGTCGCGTTTAGGATCCCACCGGCCCGAGCGCGCAGCCGCGCCGCTCTGACTTTCGCTCTCGAAGAGCGGCGCTTGGCTGTCGAGAGGTTCGGCGCAGAGCGCGTATACCGACGCATCGGAGAGCGCCATCGCCGGACCGGCAAGCGTGCGCAGCAACCACTCGTGCCGGAAAGGGTCGCGAACGTTCCATAGCAGCGCCAGCGCGTCGAGCGCGTCGCGGTCGGCGAGCACGTTGGCATCGCCGATGGTCTGAATGCGTATCCCTCGTTCGAGGAGCGCCTCTTCGTAGACGCCCACGCCGGTGACCGAGCGGAAGATCAGCGCTACGCTCTCCGGAGGGCTGCCGCGCCGCAGGAGATCGCCGACGTATTCGGCGATGAAATTCGCCTCGGCGCGCTTGTTCGGCGCTCGGAAGAGCGTCAGTTCCGATGATTCGCCGCCGATAGGCCCGGTAGCGGCGATCGCACCGGTCAAGTGCGCGCAGGCACGCTCGATCGACTCCGGAGAGCGGTACTGACGCGTCATCTCGAAACGTTCGCCCGGCAGCGCGAAGACGCGATCGGGACGCGCTCCGCGAAATGTCGATATCGCCGAACGCTCGTCGCCGGCGAGCGTCAGCCCGTCGAGGTTCTCGCCCCAGATCCGCTGCAGCAAGATCAGTTCTCCGAGCGTCAGGTCCATAGCGTCGTCGACGAAGGCTGCGGCGTAACGTTCCAGGACGGCGGTGACGGCAGCGGGGAGCCGCTCGAGGTGTCGTACGGCTTGCGCAATGGCATCGCGTGCGGTCAGGCAGCCCTGCCGCACCTGGAGGTCCAAGTACGAGCCGTAGAGCTTAGCCAGAATCTTTGCGAGATCGACTTCGCGGCGATATTGGCGCTGGAGTTCTTGAGGCGTAACCGTCAGCGAGTCGCGGTGCGCGTCTTTCGTGTAGTAGAGGAGTTCCGGGGTGACGAGATTCGGCGGATTGGCGTAGAAGTTCGTTGCCGCCGCCAGTGCCGTCTCCAAGAAACGCTCGGGGCCAATCTGTGCGTCGCGCAACTTCCGTATCAGCCGGAAGGCCGATTCCAAGAAGCGCTGCGGAGCGCGAAGTCCCGGAACCTCCGGGTCGAGATCCGATTCCACGAACTCGCTCCACGAGAGTGCCAGTAACGGCTCTGCGGCGCGCTCGAAGATGACGAAAGCTTCGAGGTCGTCGACGATGTGCGGCGCAGCGTACGGCTCTGCGTCGCCGGGGGGCTCTCGCAAAATTTCGAGCGCGAGATCCCCGATCGTGCCGTAAGTGACACTCGAGCCCGATCCGGCCCCCTCGCGCAACGCGTCGAGCGAGCTGCGCGAGGGGGCACCGGCGAACGCGGAAGCTCCGCCCGCGACGGCGCGTTCGATGCGGGCACGCAACTCGGTAGTCTTGCCGCTCCCGGCGGGACCCGTGATGAAGACGCAGCTCAACGCCCGAACTTCTCCTCGGCCGGTGCGGGCCGGTTCGCGCAGGCCGCCGTGTAGACGCAGTAGGTGCACGCGCCGGGATCGTCGGTCACGCCGAACGACGTCGCTTCGCCCGAGGAGAGTTCGCGGCAGATCTCGACCATCCGCGCGCGCGCGCGTTCCAGCTCCGCGATCGAGATCGTACCGGTAGCCGCCGGGGACCGTGAGCCGTTTTGCGAAGCGACCGGAACGACTTCGAGCGCGATCGGCCGCACGTCGAGTTGGGCGTTTCTTAGTGGAACGAGCGCGAGTTTGGTGACGCGGTCGCCTGCGGCGGTTCGCGCCCAGTAGTAGAACGGCAGTTGAAAGTCTTTGAACGTCCGGACTTTCTCGCGATACTCGCTCGCGCTCGCGGCGATCACGCCGGTCTTGTAGTCGATTACCGTAACATTCCCCGTGCGATCGTCGCGATCCAGGCGATCGATGAAGCCGATGAAATCGTAGCCCTCGAGATCGAGCCGCGCCGAAAGTTCGCAGCCCAAAACGGTAAAGGGCGCGCGCCGTGCCTCGCCGGCCAGCCAGTCGGCATAGCGCAACGCGGTACGCTGCGCGCGCCTGCGCTGAAGTTCGTACTCGACGGCGGTGCCGAAACCGTTGCGATAGCGCTCGAAGGCGGCGTTGACGTATCCTTCGAGGCGCAGGCGCAAATCCTCCGGCGCCGCGTCGCTCGGATGCGGGATTTC
>JAJXWN010000102.1 GCA_021781595.1 bacterium
GCGCTTGAACGCCAGCGCGTCCGCAGGGTTCATGACGTAGCGCAAGTAGGCGATGACGTCTTTGATCTCGCTGCGCGCGTAGAAGCCAACCCCGCCGACGACGCGATACGGTATACCTTCGGAGAGCAGCGCCTCTTCAAAGACGCGCGACTGCGCATTCGTGCGGTAGAGGATCGAGAAATCTTTATAGGCGGAGCCGTCTCGAACGAGCTCCTTGATCTTCTCGACGACGTAGCGGGCCTCGGAACGTTCCGTATCGGCACCGTAGGCCGAGACCGGTTCTCCTTCGGCGCGCTTGGTATGCAGCGTCTTGGGTGCGCGCGTCTTGTTGTTGGCGACGAGCGCGTTGGCGACGTCGACGATCCGCTGCGAGCTGCGATAGTTTTCCTCGAGTTTGAAGACCGTGGCTCCCGGGAAATCCTGCTCGAAGCGCAAGATCATGCGATAGTCGCTGCCACGCCACGAGTAGATCGACTGATCGTCGTCGCCGACGACCGTGACGTTCTTGTGGTCGGCAGCCAGTATCGAGATGAGCCGGTACTGTGCGAAATTAATATCCTGGTACTCGTCGACCAGCACGTACTGAAACTGCTTGCGCCATTTCTTGCGCGAGGCCGCATCCTTTTCGAGCAGATCGATCGTTCTCACGATCAGGTCGTCGAAATCCAAGCTGTTGGACTCGCGCAGGCGGCGCTGATACTCCTCGTAGACCTTGCCGAAACGCTCGCCGATCGCGGAACTATTCTTCTCGCGGTACTGGTCTGGCCAGATCAAGGCGTTCTTGGCCCGGCTGATCTCGGTCAGCGCGGCGCCCGGCGCGACTTGCCGCTCGTCGTAATCCAGATCGGCGACGATCTCGCGAACGATCTGGCGCTGGTCCGTATCGTCGATAATGGCGAAGTTTGGCGAGATGCCCGCCCGCGCGCCGTCGCGGCGCAAGATGCGCACGCACATCGCGTGAAACGTGCCGACCCACAGATCGCGCGCAGCCGCACCGACCATGCGCTCGAGGCGGCGTTTCATCTCCCCCGCCGCTTTATTGGTGAAGGTCACGGCGAGGATGCGATCCGGCGAGACATCCAACTCGTTGAGGAGATAGGCGATGCGGTGGGTGAGGACGCGCGTCTTCCCGCTGCCGGCACCGGCGAATATCAAGCAAGGGCCATTCGTATGCCGAACGGCGGCAGATTGTACGTCGTTGAGGGTCTCGGTCTCCAGGATCATGCTATAGGTATTCGACGGGCACGCAAAAACGGCCTAGGAGTGTGTCGGAGAGACTCCAGGCGATGCTACCGGGCGACTTCGAGCACCTTCACGGGCTGAATCTGCAGTGCATACGAGCTCGCGAGATACGCAAGCGTCGACTCCGCGCCCATGTTTGCGCTGGGTCCGGAGGCCTCGATGCCGTCGGCGCAGCCGCCGCGGCGGACGAGCACCGCGCCGGCGCTGTTGCGCCCGTAAAACCACTCGAGCCCGACCTGCGCCGCCGCGCCGAAGACCGGGTCGCCGGTCACTTCGCGAGCGGCCAGAGCCGCATCGATAAGCGCGGCGGCCTCCAGCGGCTGCTGGCCGTAGCGCGCGCGGGGACCGCCGCGCCGGTACCAGCCGTCGTTTCCGATCGGTACGAAGATGCCGTGCTCCACGGTCGTGCGTTCGTAGAAGCTGAACGTGCGCAGCCCGATCGCGACCAATTCGTCGTCGCGCAGCGCGAGACCGGCGCGCAGCATCGCCTCCGGCAGGCGCGCGTTGTCGTAGGTCAGCGACTCCTCGAACCACTGCCAACCGCCGTCTCGCGCGCCCATGTAGCACGCTTTGAGCGCATCGGCCTGCGCCCGCATCGCCGCAGCGTACGATCGGCTGCCCTCGGGGCGCCCCTCGGCCTCCCAGGCATCCGCCAGCCCTACCAGCGCGTAGGCTCGCGCCCGCGGGTACGAAAGCGAGTCGAGGGCGCCGAAAGCGCGATCGAACAACTGCTTCGAAACGCTGCGCCAGCTCGCTCGCGGCGCGTAACGCATGGCGTACCCAAGCGCGCGCATCGCGCGCCCGAACGAATCTTCGCTCCCCACCGTGTCGAGCCACGTTCGATCGAAACCCATGAAGTTATGGAAGCGGCCGTCAACGGTCTGAGCGTCGTGCAAGAACGCCAGGAAGGTCGTCACCATGCGCGATGCGACCGCGTTCTGCGGTTCCGCTTCGAGCGCCGCGAGCGCGACCGCATACGCGCGCGCCACATCGTCCGTGCAGTACCCGGTCGAGCGGTTCGGCACGTCGTGCGTCGCATGCTGGATGATGCCCGTATCGTCGCTTAACGCCGCCAAGTGCTCGAGCGACGGAGGCCGGTACGACTCGTCTTTCCTACGCAGAGGGCACCAGCTCCATCCGCGGCGCGAGATCGAAAAAGAGTTTACCGTACTCGATCGAGACGTGCGGCCACGTCATCTGCCGTCCGAATCGGTACGCGCGGCGCTCGGTCGCACGGCGCAGCGAGGGATCTTCGAGCAGTCCGATGAGGTTCTGCGCGATCGAAGACGCGTCGCGGAACCGGCAGAGAAAACCGCGGCTACTGGAGAGCAGCTCCTGCGCGTACAGGTAGGGCGTGGAGACGATCGCCTTGCCGCAGCCGACCGCATAGGCCAGCGTGCCGCTGACGATCTGCACGGGATTGAGATACGGCGTCAGGTAGATATCGGTCGCACCGAGATAGGCGACCAACTCGTCGAAATCGAGGTACTTGTCCACGAGCTGCACGTTGCGCTGCAGGCCGTGCGCACGCACGAGTTCGAGCAGCGATTCGCGATAGGATTCGCCTTCGTGGCGCCGCACCACCGGGTGCGTCTGCCCCAAGATGAGATAGAGCGCTTCGGGATGCTCGCGCACCACGGCGCGCATCGCTTCGATGGCGTATTCCAGGCCTTTGCCGCGGTTGATCAGGCCGAAGGTCGAGATCACCAGGCGCTGGCCGATCCCGAACGAGGCTTTCGCCGCGTCCGTGTCGCGAAACGGAACGTCCGGAACGCCGTGGTGAATGACGCGCAGCTTGGACCGGGCGATACCGTAGGCGCTTGCGAGGAGTTCTCTTCCGGTTTCGGAGAGGGCGACGAGCGCGGAGGCTCGCTCGCCGATCGCGCGGGTTACTCGGAGCATCGTCGCATCGGGCTCCGGCAGCACGGTATGCAGCGTCACCACGACCGGCTTCTCGATAGCATCCAGGGCATCGAGCAGCCACTCGCCGCGTTCGCCGCCGAACAGACCGTATTCGTGCTGAATGTTTACCAGTTCGGCCGGGTGCTCGTTGATGCGCCGTGCGACCTCTGCATACGACCGGCGATCCTGCTCTTCCAAGCGAGCGACGACTTCACGCCCATACCGACGAACTTCCCCGCCCGGCTCGTCGATCGCGACGATATCGCTGCGCATTCCGAAGGCCCGGTCGAACGAGTCGACCACATCCTTGGTAAAGGTCGCAATACCACACTCCCGGGGCGGAAACGACCCGAGAAAGAGCGTACGCGGCGCGGAGACCACGGCAAGGGCGTCCGCAGCAAGACCAACCACCGGTTAACTCCCAACGCCAGCAGAGGAAACGAGGCCCTATCTCTATTCCCGCTTCCCGTGGAGGACAAACCTCCCGTTTGGCTCTAGCCGGAGACGACCGGGGCGGCCGGGCCACGGCGACTGCCGGGCTCGACGAAGCTTCCGGGGGCGATGACCATATCGTGACCGATGACGCTGCCGGCACCGATGCTCGCCCCGGCACCGATGCTGGAACGGCTCGCCACGATGCTCTGATCGATCACGGCACCGTCGCCCACGATCACTCCTTCCCACAGGACGGAGCCCTTCACGACGGCATTGCGCCCGATGCGGCAGCCCGGGCCGAGGACCACGTGAGGGCCGACCGTCGCGCTCGGGTCGATGCTCACCCCCGCTCCCAGATGCACCGGCGGCACGATCCCCGCGCCGCCGGCCGCGACCGCGCTCTCGCTCGCATCCAGCCGAAAGGGCATAGCTCCTGTCAGCATATCTCGGTGCGCCTGCAGGTAGTGCTCCGGGCGGCCCAGATCAATCCAGTAGTCCGCGGTCGTGTAGGCGTAGAGCGAGTATCCCTCGGCGAGCAGGCGCGGAAAAGTCTCGCGTTCGATCGAGACGTTTCGGCCCGGAGGGATCAGATCGAGTACGGCCCGCTCGAGCAGATAGGTCCCGGCGTTCACCTCGTCGGTAGGCTCGCTTCCCTTGGGCGGCTTCTCGACAAAGCGCGTGATGCGCCCCGCCGCATCGTGGACCACGCATCCGAAGGCCGAGGGGTCGTCGACTTTGATGAGGTGCAGCGCTCCGAGTCCGCCCTTCTCGCCGTGGTAGCGCATCATCGCCGTGAGGTCGAGGCTTGTGAGCACGTCGCCGTTGAGCACGAAGAACGGGCCCGTGATGTGCTCCTCCACGTTCTTGACGGCGCCGGCCGTACCAAGCGGCACCTCCTCGATGACGTAGGTGATCTTCATCCCCAAGCGCGAGCCGTCGCCGAAGTACTCCGTGATCGCGCCCGGCATGTAACCGGCAGGAAGGATGACGTCACGAATGCCGGCCTCGTAGAGTCGCTCGAGAGTGCGCGCCAGAAATGGAACGTTCACGATCGGGACCATCGGCTTGGGCGTACCGTACGTCAAGGGACGCAAGCGCGTCCCTTCCCCCCCCACCAAAACGATTGCCTGCACTCCGCTAACTCCGTCGGGCCGCCGGCGTATTCCCGCCTTAGGGTCGCAGGAACGCCGCTTGCCAGGACGCCGGAAGTTTATGTAGTATAGGCGTCGAGCGTCTTTCTCGGCGCACGTTGTTCCCGGTTCGTCTAATGGTAGGACAGCAGACTCTGACTCTGCTTATCGTGGTTCGAGTCCATGACCGGGAGCCATGGCCCTATCGTCTAGAGGCCTAGGACGCCGCCCTCTCACGGCGGTAACACCGGTTCGAATCCGGTTGGGGCTACCAATTCTGTGCCGGAAACCCGCATAAAATAACGGCTCCCCGCTTTCTTTTTTCTCTAGGTTCTGTCGATGGCGATCGAACGCTACCTGCAATGAACCATGTGGCTTTAGGACGCGTAGGCGCTCCTTCTACCGCAGAGATACCGCCCGCGCTAGCTTGCTTAAAGCGCCGCGCGCAGCTCGTCGCGAACCACGTCGCGCACGATGTCAGGCAACGGCCGATGGTCTTCCTTCGCAGGAGCACTCGAGGCATCGTTCATTGCCGTTTGATAACCCCGTCCCTCGCGCTCTGCGCGAGCGCGAAACCATTCAAACTCGTTCGTATCGATCCACATCGTGATGCGCGTCTTTCCTGCAAGCGGCCTTCGTCGGCGCTCGATCCGCTGGACGGACTTCGGGTGGTATCGGCTCAGCGCCGCGCTAGCACCATGTGGTACCAGCTCTCGAGCGCCTGATGCAACGCTCCGAGCGCCTGAACGTTGAGGTAGATCATATGCCCCGACGGATAGAAGCCATAGGTGATGTGCTTCTGCAGCGCGGGCGCGAGGTTGAGGTGATCGAGCGTGTAGACGGTGGCAAGCCACGGTGTAACCGAATCGAAATAACCATTGGCCGAGAAGACGCGCAGGTGCGGGTTGTAGGTCATCGCCGAGGCCAGATCCGGTGCGGTATTGAGCGGAAGCGAGCCGTCGTGCTTGAAGTTCCACGGCGCCACCTTCTGGATTTGCGAATACGCGCCCATCCGGTACATCAACGGCGTGCGATACTTCAAGTCGTGCTCCAGATACTCGTTCGACGTCATGAAGAATGCCGAATCGATCGAAGCGTCGCTCGCTTCCAGGCTCGGCTGCTCCTCCGCCCGGTCCAGCGTGTAGAGTTGATAGCGTGAGTCGTAGATGCCCTCGGTTTTCCCTCGCGCGCGGCGGAACTCGGCGATGTAGCGTTGCGCGGGAATGCGCAGGTTCGAATCGCGAATGTAACGCTCCGGAATCGCCAGATAGTGATGGAGCTTGGCGACGATCTCATCGTACTGGGCAGGCGGCAGCTGCGCGCCTTGCGCGAGGGCTGCGCGGTACTTCCCCAGGGCGAAGGCTTTTACGCCGTTCATGTACGCGTTGAGGTTGCTCGACGCGCCCGGAACCGCGTGATAGTACCACGCCGTCGCGGCCTCGGTCGCCATATCGAAAACGTACTGCCAATCGTCGGTGCAGGCACCGCCGTAAATATTCGGGGCAGCGAGCCCGTAGTTTAGGATCGACGACTGCAGAACGATGCCGTTGATCGATACGGCGTTCCGCTGCAGGTAATTCACCAGCATCGCCGTGCGCGGCGTTCCGTAGGATTCCCCATAGAGGAACTTCGGCGAATTCCAGCGGTTGAACTTGCGCAGATATCGCTCGATGAACTGCGCGAACATCTTGATGTCGTTATCCGTGCCGAAGACTTTCTTCGCATTGGCGCCTGGCCAAATCCGGCCGAACCCGCTGGCAGGCATGTCGACGAACACGAGATCGGTCGTATCGAGCAGCGTATACGGGTTGGAAACGAGATGGTAGGGCGCGGGCCTCGTTATGCCGCCGTTCGGCGCGATCGCGGTCCGGATCGGGCCCCACGACCCCATCCGTAACCAAATCGTCGAACTGCCCGGCCCGCCATTGTAAAGAAACGTGACCGGGCGCGTATTGGGGTTGGCGCCGTCGAGCGTGTACGCCGTATAAAACATCGTCGTCAGCGGCTCGTGATTGCTATCGCGTTCGACGATCGTACCGGCGCGGGCCGTATAATTCAAGCGCTTACCGTCGAGCATCATCGAGTGGTGCGTTACCGCGTCCGGAACGCGCGTCCACGCCGGGAGATCGTGCGGCGGTTTGCCGGCCAGGGCCGGCAGCGTGGTCGCGAGCGCGAGCACGAGGCATAGGAAGGGGCGGAACAATTTCACGGGATCTCTCACCTGCGGCCCTTAGTGCCCCGCCAGCGTTGCCGCATACCAACGTTCGAGGTCGTCGTGGTAATGCTCCAGCGCGTGCGGCGCGAGATAGATCATGTGCCCGGATTTATAAAACCCGTAGGTGATATTGCCGAGCAACGACGGTTTTATGTTGAGATGCTCGAGCGTGTAGACCGTCGCCGTAAAGGGCGTGGCGAAGTCGTAATAGCCGTTCGCCGAGAAGATCTGCAACTTCGGGTCGTAACTCATGGCAGCGGCGAGATCGGGTGCCACGTCGGTCGTCGGATTGCCGTCGTGCTTGTTGTCCCATCCGCCGTCCTTCTGGATGATGCCGTACACTTGCGTGCGATAGAGCAGCGAGGTGTGATAGTGCAGATCTTCGCGGAGGTACTGGTTGATTGCGGTCGTGTACGGGTAGTCGATTGCGGCGTCGGTCGGGTCCCACCTTGGAGAGTTATCGGCGCGATCCACCGAAGGGGTCTGGAAACGCGAGTCGAGCCGCCCGACGTCGACCCCCTGGCTGCGTAACAGCTCGCTCTCCAAGCGCCAGTAGGGCACGCGCAGGTTGTTGTTACGGATATACCGTGCCGGCAAGCCCGTATACTCATGAATCTTCGCGACGACGTCGTTTGCCAGCGCAGGCGCGATTTGGGCGCCCTGCGCCAGCGCGTTCAGATACTCGCCGGTTGCAAATGAGACGACTTTCTGCACGAACGGCCGCAGGTGAGGGGGGCGATTCGGCAGCGCGTTGTGATACCACGCCGTCGCGGCTTCGCTCGGCAAATAGAATGCATAAGGCCAATCGTCGCCGCCGATCGGCGAAG
>JAJXWN010000103.1 GCA_021781595.1 bacterium
GAGCTGAGCGATCGTCGAGTCCATGCGCGGCTGACGGTCAAGAACGCGCTGCGCGAACCGCTCGAAATAGGCGTCGAGCGCCGTCGGCGTCTCTAAACCATGGCGCCGCTCTTCGAGAAAGCGGCGCGCAGAGGCAAGTAGCGATTCATTCATAGCAAGGCTCCTTAGTTTTGCGGTTCCTCGTTTGCGCCACGAACGTCGGCGTATTTTCCATCGGTCATCGCAAGACGCTTCGTCATCCCCGACGAAAGCCCCACCGGATCGGTAACGGAATCGCGCTGCGCCGACTCGGGGGCAACCTGTCGCCGCGACGGGAAATGCACGCGCTCGTTACTCTCCATCGCTTTGCTCCTCTTCGTCGAGATCGAATGACGCTTCCGGCGTGATCGGCTCGGCAACGGGCTCCGGTGCGATCTGCGCGATCGCTTCAGCGGGGTCGCCGATGAAGTAGTGGTTCACCTGCTCGACCGTGCGCCCGCAGCACGCGCAAACGCCGACGAGCACGCGGTCGGTCTTGCTCCCCGCGCACGCCGTCAGCGTTCCGTCATGCGGGCACGCGCGCCCGATAGCAAGTTCGGCCATTAGGCGCCCTTGCGCTCCTGGCCGAGCACTGCGCCCTTCACGATGCCCTTGAGTTCGGCCATCTCGCGTCGGTGCTCCTCGATAATCGCGTCGCGTTCGGCGAGCTTGCGCTCGTAGGACGCAGCGACCTCTTCGGGCGACGCCTTCGGCGTGAAGGTATCGCGCAGCGGGTCGAACTCCCCGATTTCGTAGAGTTCGTAGAGTCGAATCGGCTCGTGCTCGCTGCCGTCGGCTTCCAGAATCGTGACGGTGACATCCGGCGAGCGATGCGGCCCGGTCGGACGCATATCGGGATGGTAGCCGCGCCCGTCGCCACGAACGTAGTCGTAGCGGTCGAGGTAGCGTTTCGTCTCCGTCGAGATGAACTGCGCGAGATCCGCGCGCTTCTTCTCGTCGTGCGTCGCCTCGTACTCGGCGTAGAGCGAGAACGGCCCGAACCACGCCTGCGCGCGACCGAGCGGCTGCACGACCGACTTGCCCGGTTCGAGCACAATCATCGTCGGGCGCGAGCCCTTGCCGCCGTGCCACGACAGCTCGACGCTGTGCGGCGCGTTGGCAGCGAGCGAGATGCGGCATTGCTTCTCGCCCTGCACAACGTCCTTGCTCGCATCGGGAACGCGCTCGCGATCCATCCGCGAAAGAGTCGATGCAGCGGCCATTAGACCACCATCACCGGAGCGGTGCCTTTGTATCCGGTGCCCCCGGTGAAGGCTGCGCCGCCAGCGGTCGAAGTCGTGCCGCCGGTCGAGGAAACCGCGAACGTGAGGCTATTGCCCACCGCGCCCGAGATGCTGATGTAGAAGGACGATGCGACGCCCTGCCCGTCGATGCCCGGCCCGAACGTCACCAAGAACGGCGCCGCAGCGGCGTTGACCGTAACGGTCACAACGCCCGACGAGTTCGTCGCGGTGAAGTATTGCGAGAATCCCGGCTGCCCGTTGAGATAGGCAACCAGCGCAGCCGCAGCGGTCGTGACTGAAGCGGCTTGCGCCGACGTAAGCGGCGGCGTGGTATACGTCACCTTCTGCACGACGCCGGGGCTGCTCGTATTGTACGGTGCCTGCACCGTGATCGAGAGCGTGTCGCCGACGGCGGGCGTTCCGGTGAGCGTGTCGGTCTGTGCCGCTTGCGCGAGCGCCCCGGCTGCCAACGTCGCGCCGATACCCGTCGAAGGGAGCAGCGCGTTGGCGATGATGCCGTAGCCCGAGCCTGCCCCAGCGGCAGCACCCTGCATATAGCCCGCGGTTGCGTCGGAGGCAACCAGCGGCGAACCGTTGGTGATGCTAACCGCACCGGTGCCCGATTGGTCGATGAGCGCAGCGGGATGGAATCCGGCTTCCACAATGTCTACGCCGGAGGTTCCACGCACGGCCTGCGCCGTCGAGGGCGACGTGTACGATGCGGTGCCGATGCTTCCGTTGAAGCCCGGCCACGCATCGCTGACGAGCCCGATGCTGTTTTGTGGAGAACTCGTGAGAGCGACCGTCGTGAGTTCGACGGTTGCGAAGTCGCCGTACACCTGCTTATCGAGCGGCGCGATCTGCACCGCGCTCCCAGGCGCGAACACCTGACCAGCGACGGCACGGAACGAATCCGACACGCGCCGGATCGAGAGGTACTGCGACGTGAGATCGGTCGTTTGTCCAAGGTACGGCATTGTTTTTCCTTACTTCTTGCCCGAAGTGAAGTGCGAAAAGTTCTTGTTGTGGAGCGCGCCGGGCTGCGCCGGATACCCCTCCGCATAATCGCCCTCGCCGACCATCGCCTTCGCGGCGGTCACAATGTCGGCGACCTTGGCGTTCTGCTTCATATCCACGCGATCGGCGCGTGCGTCCTCTTTGGCTTTTGCCATGATGGATTACCCTCCCTTAACCGTTGCTGATGTTCTGGTAGACGCCGCACGCTGCGGGCTTGCGAACCTCGAAGTTCCCGTACACCTTCACATGACCCGTATCGGTGTCCTGGTTGACCGGCGTCTGGAACCCGTCGAAAACGAAGTCCACGTCTTTGTGAACGAAGAGCCGTTCGTGATCGAGGTTATGGAAGTTCATCGTTCCGGCGGGTTGCCCGGCGTCATCCACCAAGGGCGAACCCTGGAAGGAGATGTTGTCGAAGCCGAGGTTGCCGACGCTGGAATCGACGAAGATTTCCTGCGGCGTGAGGAGCGCCCAATACGAGGCAGACCCGGTCTTGGTCGCGGAGATGAGGTTGATGCGCTCTTCGTCGGTCTTGCACTGCATCCAGAGCGTCATCATCGACGCGACGGATAGCGCGGTCGCGGTGCCCGGATTAAAGACCTGGGCCTGCCACCACGGGTTCGCCACGCGGTCGATCCCGAGATAGACCTGGAAGCCCGAGGCGTTATTCACGCCTGCTTGGAGGCCGTCCCAATCCTTGCCGCTGTTGCCGGTGCCGTTGGCGAACACCTGAGCGCCGATTTTGTCGAACAGGGCCATGTAGGCCGACTCGATCTTGTTCTTGACGAGATTGAGTTGCGCCGATTTGCCCGAGGCACGCGCCTTGTCGATGCCGTTGATCGTGACGGAAGCCTGCGCCTGCTTCCAGGCGATCTCCGCTGTCGTGAACTCTTCCTGCGCGTCGGTCGGCAGAATGTCGGCGCCGCTGTAGGTGATCGCGGTTTGATTCGGCTGCGCGAGAATCGGCTGACTCACGATGGAACCGCCGTCCTCTTTGATGAGCCGCTTCTTCGCCCGCAGGATACCGAGCAGCGCGCGGGATTGGAACCGCTGATCGACAATCGTCTGACGCAGTTTGCGCTCGACGAAGGCGTTGGTTTCCGCGGTGCTAACGAATGGAATCGATCCCATGATTTACCTCACTCAAACTTTGCAGATTCGGATGCGAGCCATTCCGCAGCCGCGCTGTCGAGATCGACGTTACGCTCCGCTTTTGGCTTAGATGCGCGTGCGCCCGATGGCGCCGCTCCTAGGCTTCCCAACACGGGAGGAACCGCCGGGGTCGTCCCGACGTCGCTTGCAGCTCGATTGAGCGCAATCATCTTCGCGTCATATAACGCTTCGTTCATCTTCACCGCGTCGGTGATGCCGCGACACTCCATGTCCTCGACGCCCTTGGCGCGATCTTCGTTGTAGAGCGCCTGAGCGAGCGTGAGCAACGCCTGACGCGCGGCGAGATCATTATTGAGGAACGGATAGCGCGCGGTCGCGGCGCTCCACTCCGTCGAGGTACGCTGCTGCGCGGCTTGCTTGCGCGCTTGATCGACGAACTTGCGTAACTCCGCAATCTCCGGCGACTCTACGGCCTTCGCGGGAACGGCGGCGGCAGCGGGAGCCGCTGCGGGCGCACCGGCCTGCGAATCGTAGTATTCCGCAGAGCGGACGAGATAATCGAGTTTCGCCGGGTCGGCAGCAAGGATGCTGTCAACGTGCTGCGTGAGCGTCGCGTCGGAGCGCAGGCGTTCGAGAATCGGCTTCCACGCCTGCTCGGCCTCGGCGTACGTTTGCGTTCCGAAGAGCGAGCGATACTGTTCGGCTTCCTGCGCCAGCGGCGCAGATGCCGCGCGCTCTTGCAGCGCGACAAGGATCTGTTCGCGCGTCCACTCGACACCATCGCGTAACCCGATCTTCTCGCCGAGGTCGTAGGAGCGCGGGGCGGCTTCGGGTTTCGCGGCCGGCGTTTCGGAAGTCGGAGCGGCGTCGGCCTTCGGCGCGCTTTCCGGTGTTGCCGTCGAAGGGGGAGTTTCGGGCGTGGGTGCAGCCTCGGCCTTCGGCTCTTCCTTCGCGGCGTCCAACGTTACCGCCGGTTCTTTGAACTCCTCGTCCTGAATCCACGCCGTTACCTCGTCGCGGTCATCGGCGACATTGGAAGCCGCTGCGGCGGCGTCAGCAACGGGAGCAGCGACGGATGCAGGTGTCGCAGCGTCGCCGATCGGAACGAGGGGAACGTCTTTTTCCGCCATCGACTAGCGCCGCGCAGCCTTCCGCTTCGCCGTGCGCTTCGGAGCGCGCTTCGCTTTGCGGGGTGCTTTCTTAGCGCCCTTCTTGAACTCGAACTTCTTGAGCGCGGCCGGAAGATGGCCCTTCTTCGAGCCCTTCCGCTTTGCTCCGCGCTTCGGAGCGCGCTTGGTCTTGCGACCCACGATGCGGTCGTCACCTGAAGGATCGACGAGTTTGCCGCCGACCATCTTGTCGTCGCCGCTAGGGTCGGAAATCATCTGTGCCTTTGCCATTTCGCCTCCGAGGTAGAAGGTTCGGAGGAGGGGTGAGCGTCCTCCGAACCGGGGTTGGAAACCGGATTTAGCGCCGGGTCGCCTTGCGATGCATGACGCGTTTGGTCTTGCGCTTCGCGGTGCGTTTGACTTTCTTGTGCTCGACCTTGTGGGCTTTGCGCTTGGTCTTATGGTCGGCTTTGCGTGTGTGCGCGGCCTTGCGGGCAGCGGCGACGCGCTTTGCGTGAGATTCGGCCATCGGGTTTCCTCCTTTCGGAATGATGAACGCGCTGAGTATAACTGAGCGCGTTCATCGGGGCATCTTTACCTTGGTCAACGGTTCGGCTACATATTGCCGGGGCCACCGCTATCCATCGTCGGATCGGTCGACGAAAGTGCCATCCCCGGAGGGCCGGGCTCTCCAACCGCAGGGCCGGGATTCGCCGGCGGCTTCACGGCGTTCTTGATTTTATCCACCATCGCGTCAATGTCGCGCGAGAGATTCGGAACGAATCCCTGAAGGTTACGCAGCGCGAGGATCGCCTCGTCGCCCGCAGCCTTCTTCGTGGTCGATGCATCGCCGGTCGGCATCTTGCCGACGCCGGTCGGCGGCGGCGGCAGTCCGGGCATCGACGGCGGAGCGCCGACTCCAAGCGTCGCCGGTGGCGCCCCCATCGGCGACGGAGGCGCTGCGGGGCCGTTGGCTCCGAGGGCGGCGAGTGCGGAAAGGTATCCCATGATGATGCTCCTATCGGATGAACGCGTTATCGGCGCGAGAGGGAAGGTTCGACGGCGGCGGGGGCTTCGCCCGGTGCGCTTTGCGCGCGGGTTTGAGCGGTGCGGGGCCTGGTTTCGATTTTGCTTTCGCTGCGGCAGCGAGCTCGGCGTCGCGCGCTTCCTGTTTCTCCATCCGCGGCAGCTCGGTCTTGTACCCCTCGACCCGCTGCTTCGAGTGCCACCAGCGGCGATCGATGAGGTGCTTATCGTACATCGTCATCCACTTGTTCCACAATCCAGCCGGACTCGTGGAGAGCGAGGAGATCGGCACGATGCTGAACTCGACCTGGCCCTGCAAGTCCGCAGGCGTGTAGTTACGGAACTGCACGTTCGCTGCCGATGCAGGCTGCACGACGTCGGGATCGAGCGTTTCCTCGCGCAGCCGCAGCGGACGCTGCCCGCGGTCGAACTGCTGAATGAGTTGCACGCGCAGTTTACCGATGCGCGCGATGCCGCTTTCGAGGTTGCGAACCTTCAAGCGAATCGGAGCAGCGCCAGATTCCTGTAACTGATCCATCGTCGCGAAGGCGGTATTCGCCGCCGGCAAGCCGCCGCGCACCGCTTCGTTGATGCCGGAGACTTCCCCCATCGCGTCAGAAACGAGTTTGAAGAGCGTGAAGAACTCGCCGGGGATCGGCGGTTTATCGAGTGGCGCGAGCGCGTTCATATCGTCCATCGGAATGATCGATCCCGGTTTGTTCTTGATCGACTGCGCGTTTACGCCGCCGCCCTTGAGCATCTTCCAGCTCGGGTTGCCGACCTTCTCCAGAATCTCGAACACCTGCGAGGCGATGCGGTTGACGGCAATCGCACAGTCCTTGAGCGCGAGCGGTTCGCCCTGCCCCCAAAACGCGCCGACGTCGTAATCTTTCCACATGGCGTACGGGAAGCCATCGGTCTGATACGGGTTGGGAATATCGCGCAGCAGAATCTTGTTCGCGGCGATGAGCACAAGGCGCCCGTTTGGATATTTCGCGCGCCAAACCGTTTCCATCACCGGCTCCATCTTCGGCGCCATCACCGGCGCGACGAACGACGACCCGTCGATCTCCGACGTTGCGAGCTGCGATCCAACCTGTTCGAGAACGTATTGCCCGTTCTCTCCGACCACCGGGCGCATCTTGACCACGCCGTTCTCGACGACTTCGCGCTCGTAGGATTCCAGCGTATCGTCGCGCAGCCAATACTCGGCGACCTCGACGGTATCATCGTCGCCTTCGGCGTACTCGCTCGGCTGGTTTTTGAACTGCGGCGCAACGATGTTCCCATCGACGTTCTGCGCCGAACTAATCTTGAGGCCGACCGAGCCTTCGCCTTCGCGGATATAATCGCGGTCGCGCTCGCCGTCGCTTGCCGTGCGGCCCTTCAGGCGCGAAACGGCGCGTGCCTGTTTCGGGAAGTTTCGTCGCACCCACCCCATCGTCATATCTTCGACCTGGATGAGATATTCGGCATCTTCGATGCAGGTCGCGGTGCGGTTGGTGTAAATGCGATACGGAACCACCGGCGTTGCAATATGTTTCCCGCGTCCGCCATCGGCGTACGGATCGAACGTCACCTTCATAAACGACGTTCCCCAAATGAGCCCATAGAGAACGAACGTCGATATTTTGAGCTGCATATTATTCTCGTCCCAATCGCGGTCAACGAGTTTTCGCAGCAGGTCGGCGGCATCTTGCGAACCTTCAACGAGCGGATCGACGGAGTTTCGCGGCTTGTTGTCGGTCATCACCGCCTGCATGAACGTGATGAACGCGCGAATCTTATTGATCGTGATGCGTGCGCGCCACGCGGGCCACCGCTGCGACCATACGTCGCCGATGAAGAGTTGCCACGCAACATCGAAGGTTTCGTACGGCTCGCGGGCGTTGCGCGCATCGCGATAGATATTCGCGCAGTAGCGCAGAATCTTGAACTGCTCTTGCTCTTGCTCGGTTAACTCCGGCGCGTCGTCGTCGCCCGAACCTGCGCGTGCCTCATCGCGCTTGCGTGACGACCATTCGTCGTAGCGCACCAATCCCGGAGCGCCGCCCGTATGCTGCGTGAGCGCCACGGGCTACGGCCCAACGCACGTTTGGAACACGCGCGCAACGAACGCGCTTGCGCCTGAGTTCGCGGCTGAGGTCGCAATC
>JAJXWN010000104.1 GCA_021781595.1 bacterium
CTACTGCGCGACCGACGACGGCAGCTACGGCCGGCGCGGTTTCGTGACCGGACTGCTGGCCGGTGCTGAACCAAGACCGGATCTCGTCCTTGCATGTGGTCCGGCGCCGATGCTGCGCGCGACCGCAGCCGAATCCGCCGCTCTCGGGATCCCCGCGCAGCTCTCGCTCGAAGAGACCTTTGCATGCGGAGTCGGCGGTTGCTGGGGCTGCGTCGTGCCGATCGATCGAAGCAGCGCTCAGGCGCCGCGATTCCCCGGGCCCGATGAGGGCGGCAGCGATACGGTCAACGCGCGCGTCTGCAAAGAGGGTCCGGTCTTTTGGGCTCACGAGTTGCGCTGGTGAGCGGGTCCCAAGCGGCGTACGCTGCGGTCGATCTCTCCGTGAAACTCGGTACGCTCGAACTTGCGTACCCGACCCTCATGGGCAGCGGCTGTTACGGTTCGGGCGAGGAGTTCGCACCGTTCGTCGATCCCGCCAAGATCGGCGGCGTCGTTCTCAAGAGCGTCACGCAACGTCCGCGCCTGGGGAACCGTGCGCCGCGTTTGGTCGCGACGCCATCGGGGATGCTCAACGCCATCGGCCTGCAGAATCCCGGCATCGATTGGTATCTCGAGCACGACCTCGCGGAGCGCGTTCCGCGCCCGTGGAAGACGATCGGCAGCGTAGCGGGCTTTTCGGTCGACGAGTACGCATACGTTACGCAGCGGCTCGCGGCGCGGCCGGAGATCGACGCGATCGAGTTGAACGTCTCCTGCCCGAACGTCGCGGCCGAAGGCGAAACGTTCGCGTGCGATCCGAAGCTGACCGGGCGCGTAGTGCGCTTGGTACGCGATACGACGGAGAAGACGCTCATCGTCAAACTCTCACCCAACGTTACCGACATTGCCGCTGTTGCGCGCGAAGCCGAAGATGCGGGCGCCGACGCGCTGGCCGTCATCAACACGGTGCGCGGCATGGCGATCGACGTCGGCACGTGGCGCCCTCGTCTTGGCAACGTTACGGGCGGCCTCTCCGGGCCCGCGATTCGGCCGATCGCGGTGCTGGCGGTGTACGAAGTTGCGCGCGCGGTGAAGATTCCAATCGTCGGGCAAGGCGGCATCGAAACGGTGACCGACGCGCTCGAGTTTTTCTTGGCAGGCGCCACCGCGATATCGATCGGGACCGCGAACTTCATCGACCCGCGCATACCCGAGCGAATCGTCGAAGGGCTGCGCGCATATCTGGACCAGCGGGGCCTGCTTTCGATCGGGCAGATCGTTGGGCAGGCCAATTGCGGCTTTGCGGGCGCGCGTCGCTGCGAAGGGCGCGAAGGATGAGGCACCGATGGCGCAATTGATCGTCGCACTCGACGTGGAGACCGCCGAAGAAGCGGAACGCGTAATTGATAGCCTCTACGAGCTCGACCTCATCTTCAAGGTCGGCTTCGAGTCGCTGTTCGGTTATCCCGGCCGGATCGTTTCGTATCTCGAATCTCGCGACGCACGGTACTTCGTCGACGCCAAGCTGCACGACATCCCGCGAACGGTCGACGCCGCGGTACGCCGCCTGGTGCGCCCGGGCGTGCACATCATCGACGTGCACGCCCTGGGAGGAAGCGAGATGATGCGCTCGGCCGTCGAAGCGGCGCGCGAACGCGCCGACGAACTCGGCATGACGGCGCCCTACGTTTTTGCCGTCACGATCCTCACCTCCATAGCACAAGAAGGCTTGCAGGAGATCGGCATGCGCGGCGGCGTGGAGGAGAACGTCGCGCGCCTGGCGGCGCTCGCCCGCGACGCCGGCTGCGCGGGCGTCGTTTCGAGCGCGCAAGAGGTACGGGATATCAAACGGCGCCTCGGAGCGAACTTCTTGACGCTGACCCCCGGCATTCGGCCGGACGGTTCGGCGCACGGCGATCAGAAGCGTGTGGTGACGCCGGCGCAAGCGGTGGTCGCGGGCGCGGATTACCTGGTCGTCGGGCGCCCGATCGCGCAGGCCGCCGACCCGCCGGCCGCGGCGGCGGCGATTCTGGCCGAGATGCGCTCCGCGTCCGCTTCGGTTTCGGCCGGAACGGAGAGAAGGTGAGTACGGCGTTGGAGATCCAGGCAGAGTTGGAACGGCGCGGAGCGTTGCTCGAAGGCCACTTCAAGTTGAGTTCCGGGCGCCACAGCAACCGATTCGTTCAAAAGTTCCGTATCCTCGAAGACCCGACGATCGTCGAGCCGGTTGCCCGGGCGATTGCCGACGCGTTTCGCGCGGAGCGGCCGACCGTCGTCGTGAGCGCGGCCGTCGGCGGCATCGTGCTCGGATACGAAACCGCACGCGCGCTTGGCGTCAAAGCAATCTTCGTGGAGAAGGAGGACGGCATCGCCACGTTGCGCCGTAATTTTTCCTTGGGAGCGGCGGACCGCGCACTGATCGTCGAAGACGTGGTCACTACCGGAGCGTCCGTGCGCGAGGTGATCGGCGTGGTGCGAGATGCGGGCGCAGTCCCCATCGGCGTCGGTGCGATCGTGCGGCGCGGCGACGCCGATTTCGGAGTGCGAACGCACGTGCTGCTCGATATGCCCATCCGCTCTTGGCTGGCCGATGAGTGCCCGCAATGCCGGGCCGGCGAACCGATCGCAGACCCCGGATCGCGCCGGGCCCGAGCGACCCCTGCATGACGCGGCGCGCGGTCTTCGACCTCCCGCCCTACGTGCCCGGCACTACGATCGAAGAGGTACGCCGGACGTACGGGCTCGAGCGGATCGTCAAACTGGCATCGAACGAGAACCCGCTGGGAAGCTCGCCCGCGGCGCTCGCTGCGATCCGCGGCATCGATCGCCTGAACCTCTATCTCGACGACGCCCATTCGGAGCTGCGCGAGAGGCTCGCCGCGCCGTACGGCTTGCGGTGCGAGAACGTCGTGCTCGGGCACGGCAGCAACGAGTTGGTCAACGTCGTCTGCGAGACGCTGCTCGAGCCGGGCGACGAAGCGGTGATGGCGGTTCCAACCTTCGCCCTCTACAAGATAGCGGTGATGCTGGCGGGTGCGATGCCGGTCGAAGTGCCACTGATCGACGGCGTGCACGACTTGGATGCGATGCTCGCGGCCGTCACCGAACGAACGAAAGTCGTCTTCGTTTGTGACCCGAACAATCCGACCGGAACCGCCCTGGAGGCAGATCGTTGGGAGCGCTTCGCAAGCCGGCTGCCCGAACGCGTGACGCTCTTGGTGGATCGGGCGTACAGCGAGTACATGCTCGCCGGAGCGTTCGATGCCGTCGAGCTCGCCACGCGGCGCCCCAATACGATCGTCTTGCGCACCATGTCGAAGATCTACGGGCTCGCTTCGCTGCGATTCGGCTATGGTTTCGGTGATGCGGCGACGATCGGGTGGCTGCAGCGCGTGCGGCTGCCCTTCAACATATCGCGTCCGGCGGCGCTCGGCGCGGAGGGCGCGCTGGGCGACACCGATTTCGTGCGCCGTAGCGTGGCCGTCAACGACGCAGGCAAACGTTATCTCGAAGGCGAGTTTGCCCGGTTGGGACTGCACGCCTATCCGACTCAAGCGAACTTCTACGCGTTCGAGGTGCCGGCGAGCGCGGCGCGGGCATACGACGATTTGGTCCGGCGCGGGATCATCGTGCGGTCCGGCGACGCGCTACACATGCCCGGGCGCCTGCGTGCGACGGTCGGCAGCCAGCCGGAGAACGAGGCCTTGGTGGCCGCACTCGAAGATCTGCTACCGCATTGGCGTTCCCGATGAGCGGATTTACGGTCCGCCAAGGGCGGCTCGACGACCGGGCCTTCGTGGAAGATCTCGGCAAGCGTACGATTCTCGATTCGGTGGCGGCCTTTCGCTTCGTCAACGAGCCGCTGGCTGCGCTCAGCTACGAGCGCCTGCTGCGTTTTGCGTACGATCAGTCGCACGTGGTCTTGATCGCGGAGCGCGGCGGAAGGCGCGCGGGGTTCGTACTCCTGCTCGATACCCTACCGGACGAGGTGACCATGCTGCCGCAAGGATTCGTTGCCTATATGGCCGTCGAACCGGATCTGCGCCGCCTCGGCGTCGCGACCGGCCTGCTGGAGGCCGCCGAAGATGAGGCCCGGCGGCGCGGCTTGCCGTATATGGGTTTGATGGTGACCGAAGACAACGCTGCGGCGCGCGCGCTCTACGACAGTGCCGGATATCTCACAGAACGAAGGCTCCTGTGCAAGCGCCTGTAGGCGGCGTCGACTGGCGGCGGATCTTCGTCGCGTTCGGCGTCGTCGCGCTGGTCGTCGCGCTACTGTGGTTCACGACGCGTATTCCACGAACGGTGACGATCTTCGTGATCGCGGCGTTCCTGGCATCCGCCATTCATCCGGTCGTCGTCTTCTTGGAACGCTGGCGCATCTCGCGTATCGCCGCGATCGCGACCGTCTACGTCGTCTTGATCCTCGTGATAACGGTGAGCGCGCTGATCGTTCTTCCGCTGACCTTCGTGCAGCTGCAGTCGCTGGCGGCGCACGTTCCGCGGTATCTCGACAGCGCGCAGAACTGGCTGCAATTCGTACAGACCGGCATTCAGCAGCGTTTCCCCGCTGCGAAGATTCCTACGCAGGCGATCGACGTGAGCCAGTTGAGCAGCGCGCGCGTAAGCGCGCTCGTCGAGACCGCGCTCGCGTCGATCGGCACCGTCGCTCTGAACGTCGCGACCGCGCTCTTCATTGCCTTGTCGTCTCTGATTCTATCGTTCTTCTTCCTACTGAATCATCGCCAGCTCGCCGAAGGCTTTGCGTCATTTTTCCCTGCAAAAAAACGCGAGACGGCGCGCCAACTCGCCATCGAGATCGTGCAGATGTTCGGCAGCTTTATCGCCGGGCAGGCGCTCGTAAGTGCGATCACCGGCATCCTCATCGCCGCGATAACCGCCATTTTCGGCTTCAAGTTCGCACTGCTGCTGGGTTTAGTGAGTGCGGTCGCCTACGCGGTGCCGATCATCGGCATGCTGGCCGCTTCGATCCTCGGGCTTCTCCTGGCGGCGCCGCAGGGCTGGGGCGTGCTCATCGGCGTCCAGGTGGTGATGTTCGTGGTCGCGCGCGTCAGCGACAACGTGTTCGTGCCGAAGATCATGGGCGACTCGGTCGGCGTCTCGCCGATCGCCGTGATGTTTGCGGTATTCGCCGGTGGGGAGCTCTTCGGCTTACCCGGTTTGATCCTTGGGATACCGGCCGCGGCGTTGATCAAAATACTCTGGCGCTACTTCGTCGCGCCGTGGCTGCACGGGGAGATCGCCATCGCCGATGGGAGTACGCCGTTACATTGACTCGGGCGCACTCACTCCTAAAATCTCGAGCACGCGCGCCAGCACGTCTTTCGTGGCCTGGCATAGAGAGAGGCGAGCGAGGCGCCGTTCGCGGTCGCCGGTGAGGATCTTGCACTCGGTGTAGAACTGGTGGAAATCCGAAGCGACGTCGCGCGCGTAGCGCGTCAGGCGGTGAGGCGCGAGATGGTCGACGGCGTTGCGCACGGTCTTCGGCAGTTCGGCGAGCCGCCGGGCGAGCGCGATCTCGGCCGGATGCTCGAGCGTTGACAGAGACGTCCCGGCGCGTGCAGCATCGACGTCGGGCGCCGTCGCTTTATCGAACACCGATGTGATACGGGCGTGTCCGTATTGCACGTAGTACACCGGGTTGTCGTTGCTTTTTTCTCGCGCCAGAGCCAGATCGAACGTGAGCGGCGAATCCGGCGCGATCATAACGAAGAAGAAACGCGTCGCGTCGACGCCGACCTCGTCGAGAACGTCGTCGAGCGTGAGGATGTGGCCGGCGCGCTTGCTCATCGAAACCTGCTCGGCACCGCGCATCAGCGTGATCTGTTGCGCGATCATCACGTCGACGCGGCCGGCGTACCCGAGCGCAGCCGCGATCCCTTTGAGGCGCCCGATGTATCCGTGGTGGTCGGGGCCCAGGACGTCGATCGCGCGGTCGGAGCGCTGCAGCTTCTCGTAGTGATAGGCGACGTCGGAGGCGAGGTAGGTCGGCCGCCCGTCGCCGCGCACGAGCACGCGGTCCTTGTCGTCGCCGAATGCAGTCGCTTTGAAATAGAGCGCGCCCTCGCGCTCGTAGGTCAGACCGGCATCGACCAGCCGCCGCACGCCCGCAGCGATCTTTCCCTCTTCGTGCAAGGCCCGCTCGCTCTGCCAGAGATCGAATCGTATGCCGAAGCGCTCGACCGTCCGGCGCTGGCCGGCGACGAGCGTATCACGCGCGATCGCGGCAAAATGTGCGAGCCATTGCGACTCCGAGGCGCCGTCCCAGCGGTCGCCTTCGGCGTCGCGAATCGCACGAGCGATGGGCACGAGGTAGTCACCGGGGTAGCCGTCCTCCGGAAACGGATAGTTTGGATCGTTCATCTGGCGGTAGCGCGCGTAGACCGAACGGCCGAGCGTATCGAGCTGGCTGCCCGCATCGTTGATAATCCATTCGACGAAAACATCGTAGCCGCAGTAGCGCATC
Source organism: bacterium (assembly GCA_021781595.1). Classification (GTDB taxonomy): domain Bacteria; phylum Vulcanimicrobiota; class Vulcanimicrobiia; order Vulcanimicrobiales; family Vulcanimicrobiaceae; genus JAJYFL01. The sequence continues at coordinate 6,467 of JAJXWN010000104.1, forward strand.
GCATCGGCGAGCGTCTCGCCGATGCTGCAGGCGCGCCCCTGCACGATGACGAGCGGACCGGTCGGGTTGGCACTGCCGAATTCGAGCGAGACCCGCGTACCGTTCTTGGGGGATTCGCCGAACCGCTTGCCTTCACGCACGATGCGTGCGACCACGGATTGCCAGCATGCGGGTGCGAGGCGAAGATTGATGAAGCCGGCGGTCGGTTCGATCTCGCGGAAGAGCGCGTGCAATTGCGGATGCGACGCGCGGAGTTCTGCGACGAGCGCGGTGGCGACGTTCTGCGGCGAGGTTCGGACGGCGCGCGCGAGTCCGAAGGCGACGTTGGTTGAGAAGTCGCCGAACTCCGGGCGCCGCGGCGCCTCGAAGGTCACCTCGATCGGCGGCGATCCGGGAAAGCGCGTCGCGATCGCTTGGGCCGTCGCTTCGGCAAAGGCCGCGAGCGCGCCCTCGGGGGATGCGGGCTGCTCTTCAGTGATGGTAAGGCTCATTCCGCGCGATCTTCGCCGCGCGATAGAGTTGTTCCAGCACGATGGCGCGCGCCCACTCGTGCAAGAAGGTGAGATCCGAGAGCGACCACAAGAAATCGGCGCGCTCGCGCAGGGCGGCGCCGGCGCCGAAGGTGCCTGCGATCGCGAGCGTCAGCTGCGATATGCCGTCGCCGCGCGCCGCGGCGAGGCGGCCGGCAAGCGCTTCGCTCGCGAGTTGGCTCCCCGCGCGATCGAGCAGCCAGAGGCGATCGCCCTCGCCCAGCCGTTTCAAAACGCGTAGCGACTCCTCGCGCATCGACGTCTCGGGCTCGCCGGAGCGGTCCGCCTTCACCTCGATCTCTTCGTACGTATAGTAGGCCGACAAGCGTCGCCGGAGATCGGCACATGCACTGGCGACGTATGGTTCGCGAATCTTTCCGACGGCTATCAGGCGGATCTTCATCGAACGTACTTCGGCGAACGCGCCGGCGTCTCAGCGTATCAGCGCGAAGCAGACGCCGTCGCGGCGCTGCACGGTGCCGTCGATCTCGAGGAGCGTGAGTGCCGCGGTTACGCGGGCCACAGGCTCGCTGCACGCGTCGACGATCGCGTCCAGCGAGCGCTCTCCGTCGCCGCGGACGGCCAGAA
>JAJXWN010000105.1 GCA_021781595.1 bacterium
CCCCACCGTGCGAAGCACTTGCGCTGAACGTAACTTCCGTTTGGTCGGCGGGCCGGCTCCACGTATCGTCCGAGAACGCGCTCTTTGGATCCGCGGGCGTAAACGAAAACGCCGAGCCGAGGGTGTTTTGGATCGACGCTCGTAAGGACGCGGTCAGCGAAGCGTTTGCGCCGCCGAAGACCGGCGTCTTGCATTCAAAGATTTCTTTCGAGCTGAAAGTCTTTTCCTTCGCGGGAAACTGGATGGATTCGATGAGGCAGGTATAGAGCGCGCGGTCGAACGCGACGTTGGTCTTATACCGATGAGCCGCGTTGCCGAAGGCTGACGCGACCATAGCATCGAGGGCGTCGAGCGGGACCTCGTTGCCGCGCAAGGCGGCGAAGTTCGTCGACGCCTCGCTCGTGGCAAGGGTGACCGACTGCCCCACGACGCGAACGACCGTCGCGCGCTGAGCCGCGGTGATTCCGTGAACGTACGCGGCAACGTGAAGGTTCTTGGGCAGCGTTCGCGTTACGGCGACCGAGACGCCGTTATAAGCGGGTTTGCTCTTGGTCGCAGGGATCGCATAGGTGTGAATCGCGATGGAGCGTCCGGCGGGTCCGCTCCATAGCAAGCGGACGATGCCCGTCTTGGTCGTCGATCGTGTCAGACGATAGCCCTTCACGAGCGGAGTCATCTCGGCGACGGTCCGAGCGACGGCCTTTGCCGTCGTCGTCCCGGGGCCGAACTTCCAATCGAAGCTCAGAAGCCAATGCTCGCGCTCCGATAGCGTTGCGAACTCATCGGCGATGGTCACGAACGCAAGCGGGCCGGGCCGCGTGGCGTACTCCCGCTCGAATTGCGTGGCCGGCTCGGCCGCGCCCCGAAGCGAGGCGAAATTCGAGGGCACCGCTGCAATCGCGACGCGCATCGTATCGACGAAGGTCAACGGTTTCGGTTTTGGAGCCGTGCCGAGGCAGAGCGCGACGGCGGTGAGTGCAAGAAGGTTGCGAAGGCTCATCGGTATCTCCAATCGCGTCGGCGGCCCCGCCTGGGTTCTACGCCCCATTGTATCGATAATTATTAATAAATGTCAATAATTATCGATACAATGGGGCGTAGAACTGCTTCCCCATCGACCGGTTGCGCGAGCTCGTTGCCGACGGTACCATCGTGCATGTTCAACGAGTCATCGAAGCGGCCGGTCGAACCGGGAACCATTCGCGAGATCTGAGAATCATGGGAGGGCGCACCCGGGCGGGTGCGTCATCGTCAAAGAGAGAGGGGGTGAGAATCAAGTATGGCAGTTACCAAGGGGCGCAAATCCATGGCCTCCAGCACCAAGACCCTGAAGGTTGGCGACGCCGCGCCGGATTTCGAACTCAAGTCGCACACCGGTGGGACGTTCAGGTTATCCGATAACAAGGGAAAGAAGAACGTCGTGATGGCGTTCTATCCGTTTGCTTTTACGCCGGTTTGAACCAGTCAAATACCTTCGTACGAGGAGAATCTCGATCGTTTCGAAGGTTACGATGCTCAAGTTGTGGGCATCTCGATCGATAGCACACACGTGAACGCCGCGTGGGCAATGACGCTTGGCGGCATAACGTATCCGTTGCTCAGCGACTTCTATCCGCACGGCGCGGTCGCCGAAAAATACGGCGTACTCCGCGCGGAAGGGATGGCGGAGCGCACGATCGTCATCGTCGACAAGAACGGAATCGTCCGTTACGTCGACGTACACGATATCGGCGAGCAGCCCGACGAAGAAGAGATCTTCGACGAGTTGCGCAAACTCGGTTAGCCGCTCCTAGACGGCGGCGCGCAAGGGGCGGCTACGGCCGCCCCCCTATGTAGAGATCGCGCCGCGTCGGCGAGATGCCGGCGCTGCCGTCGCCGTTCGCCTTTGCGAGCAGCGATTGGAAGAGGCCGATTCTCCCGATACGGAAGCCCTGGGCACTTCCCGCCATATACAGCCGCCACGTACGGTATGATTGCTCGCCTGCAGCCGCGATCGCATCCGTGCGGTTGCGTTCGATGTTGGCAACCCACGCCCGCAGCGTCCGCAGGTAATGCTCGCGTAAGTTCTCGACGTCTCGCACCTCGAATCCGCATCGCTCCGCGATCTGCAGAGCTTCGGAGACGAGCACCAATTCACCATCGGGGAAGATGAAGCGATTCATGAAACCGCTCACCTTGCCATTGGCGAGCGTAGGGTCTTGATTCGCGATTCCGTGATTGAGAAAAAGCCCGCCGGGACGCAGCAGCGAGTATACGACGCGAAAATACTCCGGCAGCTTCGAGCGCCCGACGTGCTCGAACATTCCAACGCTCGCAATCTTGTCGAACTCGGACCCTTTGATATCGCGGTAGTCGCGCAACTCCACGTGGGCGAGATCGCCGAGTCCCGCCGCGGCGATGCGCCGGTTGGCTTCTTCGTGCTGCCGGGAGCTGAGCGTGACGCCAAGCGACCGGGCGCCGAAACGCTGCGCCGCGCGGATGACGAGCGCTCCCCAGCCGCAGCCGATGTCGAGCACGCGTTCGCCCGGACGCACGCCCAGTTTGCGCAAGATATAGTCGAGCTTCGCAATCTGCGCGTCGTCGAGCGTCTGTACGCCATCGTCGAAATAGGCGCACGAATAGACCAACTCGCGGTCGAGAAACGACGCGTAAAATGGGACGGGCTGATCGTAGTGAAAGCCAATCGCCGCTCGATCGCGTTCGACGGAGTGCATCTTTCCGCGAAGATTCGCCTCGCGCAAATCCGGACGCGGCTCTTTCGGCAGGCGGAGCATGAGCGTCAGCATTCGGGGTAGCGCCGAACGCGAGACACGGTGCATCGCACCGTACATCTCGTCGACCGCATACTCCACCTGGCCGTCGCAATCGATCGCGCCGGCGGCGAACGCTCGGCCGGCGTTGAGATCGACCGGTGGCCAGAACGCCGTGCGAAGCGCGCCCGGCGAGTTCACCCGCAGCGTAAAGCGCGTCTGTTCGCTTGCGGGGATGAGGCTGCCGTCCCACAGGCGGATGGCGAAATTCCTGGCGTACGCATCTCCGAAGAGCAGGCGAAGCACGGCCGCAGCGATGCGAGCATGCGGATCTGCGGACGCAAATTGCTCGACGATCAGGAGACGGACTCTACCGGGGGCAGCAGCGCCACCTCTTCGTCGGTTAAAACGCGCGATCTCGTCAAGAAACGGACCTCTTCAGCGTTATCGAGCGAAAACATCCCACCGCGGCCGGGGATGACGTCGATAATGAGCTTCGTATGCTTCCAGTATTCGAACTGGGAGTCGCTCATGTAGAAGGGTGCGTTGCCGATCTCGCCGAGCTTGACGTCGGAGCCGCCAACGATAAAGTCGCCGAGCGGATAGCACATCGGGCTGCTGCCGTCGCAGCAGCCGCCTGACTGATGAAACATGAGCGGGCCGTGCTTCGCCCGCAGGCGTTCGATGAGCTCGAGCGCTGCGGGCGTTGCGTCGACGCGCGTGGCCATCTCCACGTGCTAGAAGAAGCCGAGCTTCTTCGAACTGTAGCTGACCAGCATGTTCTTGGTATTCTGATAGTGATCGAGCATCATCTTGTGGTTTTCGCGGCCGATGCCCGACTGCTTGTAGCCGCCGAACGCGGCATGCGCCGGATAAGCGTGGTAGCAGTTTGTCCAGACGCGTCCCGCCTGAATGCCGCGCCCCATGCGATATGCCGTATTGAGGTCGCGACTCCAGACGCCTGCACCCAATCCGTAGAGCGTATCGTTCGCGATCGCGAGCGCATCGGCTTCGTCCTTGAAGGTCGTTACGGCAAGAACCGGACCGAAGATCTCTTCCTGGAAGATTCGCATCTTGTTGTGGCCCTGGAAGATGGTGGGCTCGACGTAGTATCCGTTCTTGAGCTCGCCGTTGATGGCCGCGCGTTTTCCACCGGTGAGAACCGCTGCCCCTTCCTGGCGGCCGATGTCGAGGTAGGAGAGGATCTTTTCGAGCTGCTCGCTCGAGGCTTGCGCACCGATCATCGTCGCTGGATCGAGCGGGTTGCCTTGTTTGATCGCTTTCACGCGCTTGACGGCTCGCTCGATGAACCTGTCGTAGATCGACTCTTGCACGAGCGCGCGCGAAGGACAGGTGCAGACTTCGCCTTGGTTGAGCGCGAACATGGCGAAGCCCTCAAGCGCCTTGTCGAAGAAGTCGTCGTCGTGCGCCATGACGTCGGCGAAGAAGATGTTCGGTGACTTGCCGCCGAGCTCGAGCGTGACCGGGATGAGGTTTTGCGAGGCGTACTGCATAATGAGCCGGCCGGTCGTAGTTTCGCCGGTGAAGGCTATCTTCGCGATGCGCTTATTCGATGCGAGCGGCTTTCCGGCTTCCAGGCCAAAGCCGTTGACGATGTTGAGGACGCCCGGCGGAAGCAGGTCGGCGATCAATTCGAGCCAGACCATGATCGACGCGGGCGTTTGCTCGGCGGGCTTGAGGACGACGCAGTTACCGGCGGCCAGCGCCGGCGCGAGTTTCCAGGCTGCCATCAGGATTGGGAAATTCCATGGGATGATCTGTCCGACCACGCCGAGCGGCTCGTGGAAATGATACGCGACCGTCTCGTGATCGAGTTCGCTGATGCCGCCTTCTTGCGCGCGGATGGCGGCGGCGAAATACCGGAAGTGATCGATCGCAAGCGGAAGATCGGCCGCCGTCGTCTCGCGAATAGGTTTGCCGTTGTCGATCGTCTCCGCAAGCGCGAGTAGTGGAAGCTTTTCTTCCATCCGGTCGGCGATGCGATTGAGAATCAGCGCGCGTTCAGCCGCCGACGTCCTCCCCCAGGCTTCGCGAGCCCTGTGAGCGGCGTCGAGCGCAAGCTCGATATCTTCGGCAGTCGATCGCGCAATCTCGGTGAACGGGTGACCGACGATGGGACTGACATTTGCAAAATATTGGCCTTTGACCGGCGATACAAACTTCCCGCCAATAAAGTTGTCGTATCGTTTTCTATACGGTGACTCGACACCGAGTTTGTTGAAATCGTAGAGTGCTTGGCTTTCGAAGGTAGCCGTCATACAGCGTCTTCTCCCAATGGGTCAGTGTGTCGTTGCTCCCCCATTCTACCGCCGGTCGCTCCCAGCCGAAACCTATGCGAAGATATGGAATGCAGCGTGGAAAGCCTGGCAGGGAGGTAACTATGCCGAGCGCTCGCTTTCTGACAGCCCCCTAGGCGCGCATGGCGACTACGATGCGCGAATGAGTATGCCGCCACAGAAACGCAGGCGGATCGCCGCGGCCACGCGACACACTCTCGGTGCAGTTCCGCGCTCTGGCTGCTTGCGCCCCAGGAGGGCGCTCCAGCACGCTAGCAAATGATTAGCAAATCGCCTCGCTCGGGCATTTCCCTCCGGCGCGATGTGATGCATAGAAAAGTCCGATAGAACAAGGACTTGTGGATCGCGGAGAGATGGCAGAGCGGTTGAATGCGGCGGTCTTGAAAACCGCTGAACGCGACGAGCGTTTCGTGGGTTCGAATCCCACTCTCTCCTCCAGAACGACGCCTTCTGCCGTCTCGTCAGCGGCGCCGTTTGTTACGCGAGCTGTAGACGACGCGAGCCTTGGGCGGCTCGATGCTGGCATCGGGAAAGAGCGGGTTCCGCGAACGGGTAAGGGGTCTGCCCAGGGTGTATTCGATCGACTTCATCATCGGCTCTTCGTCCGAGGATACGAAGGTGATCGCATCGCCTGCGGCGTGCGCGCGAGCCGTTCGGCCGATGCGGTGAACGTAGTCTTCGGCTGCGCCCGGTACGTCGTAATTGATGACGTGTCCGAGATCGGCGATGTCGATGCCGCGGGCGGCGATGTCGGTCGCCACTAGTACGCGATACTTGCCGCGCTTAAAGTTGTCGAGAGCGCTCGTGCGCTGCGATTGCGAACGGTCGCCGTGAATCAGATCCGAGGGAATGTGATGTTTCTCGAGGGCTGCGGCCAGGCGGTTGGCGCGGGCCCTGGTCCTCGTAAATGCGATAGCCGAGCGGATGTCGTTACTCTTGAGCAGTTCGAGAAGAAGATCGGTCTTGCGCTCCTGCGGAACGGCGTAGACCGTTTGGGAGAGGGTCTCCACCGGCGCCGGTTTGCGCGCGAGCTCGACGCGCACGGGATCGCGCAGCATATCGCGCACGAGTGCCGAGATGGCGGGCGGAAGCGTCGCCGAGAAGAAGAGCGTTTGCCGGGCCGGCGAGACGTATTTGATGACGCGGCGCACGGCCGGGAGGAAGCCCATGTCGAGCATGCGGTCGGCTTCGTCGAGAACGAGTATCGAAACATCGTCGAGCTTCGCCGTGCCTCGCGCGAGATGGTCGAGCAAGCGCCCCGGGGTTGCGACGATGATATCGGCACCGCGCTTGAAAGCCGTTATCTGCGCGCCGAAGCCGACGCCGCCGTAGACGGGCGCGACGCGAACGTTCGTATGCTTTGCGAGGAGCGCGAGATGTACGGCGATTTGATCGGCGAGTTCGCGCGTAGGTGCGAGAATCAGCGCGCGCGTCTTCCCGCGCGGTTTATCGACGAGCGCCTGGAGGATCGGAAGGCCGAAGGCGGCGGATTTGCCGCTACCTGTCTCGGCGCTCGCGAGAACGTCGCGGCCTTGCAGTGCAGGCGGAATGGCGAGGTTCTGGATCGGGGTCGGTTCGGTAAAGTGTAGATCGCGCACGGCACGCAATAGCGCCGGCTGCAGGCCGAGTTCTTCAAATGTGGGAATGACGACGAACTTTCGAAGTGCGCGCGGCTCGATCGCATTCGAAAGATCGCGCAGGGGTGGACTCCACCATAGCACGGCTAGGTCATTTGCGTCAACGCGAGGTGTCGGAATGCTAGAGGTTGCTCGTGGAAGCCTGGAATCGGGCTATTCGTATACCGTAACGCGCTTGACGTCGCCCGGAAGCACGTACTCGTCGCCGCGGCCGATCGCGCGCGCGACGGCCCAGCCGGCGGCGGGATTGCCCGCGGGATAGACGACGCGAATCCGTCCGTAGCCCGGCGACTCCGCGAGCCGCACGGTTCGTTTGAAGCCCTGGTGTTCCAGATGCAGCGCCAGGTGCGTGGATCCGTAGAGCGCGAGCGGAAGCGAAGCGGACGGCGGTGGCGACGGCAGCCCGGTGCTGTTGGAGGTCGATCCGAAGCCGGCGAGTGCTTGCCGGACGCGTGCCGGATCGAGAACGTCGTAGTAATCGCCCTCCATCCAACCCTGCGCGTTCACGCCCGGTAGCGCGGTCGAAGCCAGCAGCATGGAGTCGCGCATCGAGCCCAGCGAAATTTGGTAGACCGGCGCGCCCGCCATCGCGATTCCTATGTGGAGTAATTCCGGTTCGGGCAAATCGGTCGCGATGTCCGGTTTGATCTTTGCAATGAAGGTGGGTAGCAGAGTCGCGACCGTGTGCGGATCGAGTAGTTTGTCGCGCAGCAGTCCGGCGACTTCCACCTCCGCCTGCATCCGCTGAAAATCGTTGATCCGGTAGTCGTTGCCCGCGTCGTTCTGGCGGACTCTAACGAACGCCAACACTTGCGCGCCG
>JAJXWN010000106.1 GCA_021781595.1 bacterium
GACGCCCGCCCGCGCGCGAGTATGGACGAAATCGTGGCGCTTGCCAAGCGCCGCGGCTTTATATTTCAGTCCAGCGAGATTTACGGCGGCATAGGCGGCTTCTACGATTACGGTCCACTCGGCACCATCCTAAAGCGCAACGTCAAAGATGCGTGGTGGCGCGAAAACGTGGAGCTGCGCGACGACGTGGTCGCATTCGATTCGTCGATCGTCATGCACCCTCTCGTTTGGAAAGCCTCCGGGCACGTCGACGCATTTCACGATCGCCTCGTCGACTGCAAGGTCTGCAAGCACCGCTTTCGCTTCGACCATTTGAAGAATGTCGAGCAGTGCCCGGATTGCGGGAGCAAAGGCTCGTTGACGCAGCCGCGCAACTTCAATTTGATGCTGCAGACGCACGTCGGTCCGATGGAGGATTCGGCTTCGGTAGCATATTTGCGCCCGGAGACGGCTCAGGGCATCTTCGTCAATTTCAAGAACGTTTATCAGAGCGCGCGTAAGAGGCCGCCGTTCGGCATCGCGCAGATCGGAAAATCGTTTCGCAACGAGATCACTCCCGGAAATTTTACCTACCGTCTGCGCGAATTCGAACAAGCCGAACTCGAATACTTCGTTCCCGACGACGGCAACGATCTGGCGACGTTCGAAGCATGGGTGGAACGGCGCAAGCGATGGTACGCCGATTACGGCGTGAAGCCCGACCGCTTGCGGTTCTACGAGCTGCCGCCGGAAGAACGCCCCCATTATGCTAAGGCCGGCGTCGACGTGGAGTACCTCTTCCCATGGGGCTGGGGCGAACTCGAGTCGATCGCGCATCGTGGGACGTACGATCTCGACGCGCATATGGCGCTATCGGGCAAAGACCTGCGATTCTTCGACGAGGCTTCCAAAACGCATTACACGCCGCTGCTCATCGAGAGCTCCGCGGGGATGGATCGTACGGCGCTGACGATGCTGATCGATGCTTACGAGATCGACCGGAGCGTCGATCCCAACGGGAAGGATACGCAAAGAGTCGTGCTGCGCTTCCATCCGGCCATCGCGCCGGTGCAGGCGGCCGTGTTTTCCCTGGCGCGCAACAAACCGGATCTCGTCGAGCGGGCCCGCTCGATCGAGAGTGCGCTTCGCCGGCGGTTTCGAACGCAGTACGACGAGGGGAATATCGGGCAGCTCTACCGGCGCCAGGACGAGATCGGGACCCCGTGCTGCGTTACCGTCGATTTCGATACGCTTGAGGACGGGAGCGTAACGGTGCGGGATCGCGACTCGATGCTCCAGGAACGCGTCGGCGCCGGCGGGCTCGAGGCGCTCTTGCACGAAAGATTCGGCTAGCTTCGCCCCGACCGCTTTTCGGAGGTACGCACGACACGATGTCTGAGACCATCGCCGATCCCACGAGCGCGACCCGGATGATCTGGTTTTTCGAAGAGGGCCGCGGGGACATGAAGGAGCTGCTGGGCGGAAAGGGAGCCGGACTCGCGGAGATGACGCGCGCCGGCCTGCCGGTGCCTCCCGGCTTTACGATTACCACGCAAACATGCCTGCAATACTACGCGCTTGGCCGGAAGAACCCGCCGGGCCTCGTCGACGGAGTGCGCGAGGCTATGCGCGAGCTCGAGCGCCGCACCGGCAAGCGGTTCGGCCTGGAAGAAAACCCGTTGTTGGTTTCGGTACGCAGCGGCGCGCGCGCCTCCATGCCCGGCATGATGGATACGATCCTCAATCTCGGTCTCAACGACGCTACGGTTATGGGACTCGCGCGGGGCACGGGCAACGAGCGTTTCGCGTGGGATGCGTACCGCCGCTTCATCATGATGTTCTCGAGCGTCGTCCTCAATCTCGACAAACATCTCTTCGAAGATCTGATCGACGAGAAGAAGGCAGAGCTCCGGGTCGCGAGCGATCCGGAGCTCGACGCGGGCAGTTGGAAAGATCTCGTATCGCGTTTCAAGGACATCGTCCACACGCATACAGGCCGCGAGTTTCCTACGGACGTGTTCGAGCAACTCGATCTCGCAGTCGGTGCCGTCTTCGATTCCTGGAACTCCAAGCGGGCGATCGATTATCGCCGCTACAACAAGATTCCCGACGATTGGGGCACTGCCGTCAACGTCGTCGCGATGGTGTTCGGCAACATCGGTGACGACTCGGGAACGGGCGTTGCGTTCACGCGCGATCCGAATACCGGCGAGCGCCAGCTCTTCGGGGAGTACCTGCGCAACGCTCAGGGCGAAGACGTGGTCGCGGGCATCCGTACCCCGGAACGCATCTCGGATCTCGAACGCACGCAGCCGGAGGTCTACCGGCAGTTTCTCGAGATCGCTCGCAATCTCGAGCGCCATTACCGCGATATGCAAGATTTGGAGTTCACGGTCGAACGCGGGAAGCTCTACATGCTGCAGACCCGTACCGGGAAGCGCAGCGCCGAGGCCGCCGTCAAGATCGCTATCGGCCTCGTGAATGAAGGAGTCATCGACAAGCGCGAAGCGATCGCGCGCGTGAGCGCGCAGTCGCTGGATCACCTCTTCCACGCTCGCATCGATCCGCACGAAGCTTTCGACGTTACCGCTAAGGGCCTCAACGCATCGCCGGGCGCCGCGAGCGGCCAAGTGGTCTTCGAAGCCGACGACGCGGTCGCTTGGAGAGAGGCGGGGAAGGACGTCGTGTTGGTGCGCGTCGAGACGACGCCCGACGACGTACACGGCATGATCGCCGCGCGCGGCGTGCTGACGGCGAAAGGCGGCGCCACCTCGCACGCCGCCGTCGTCGCGCGCGGCATGGGCGAACCGTGCGTGGCCGGATGCGAAGCGCTGCAGATCGACCGGCGCACGAAGACCGCCACGCTCGCCGGCAAACCGCTACGCGAGGGCGACTGGATCACGATCGACGGGACGACCGGCAACGTCATGCTCGGAAAGCTCACGCTGATCGATCCGCCGTCGCAACTGCCGGATTGGCTTGCGACCTACTTGTCGTGGGCCGACGGCGTACGGCGCCTGGAGATCTGGGCGAACGCCGACACACCGCAGGATGCCCGCAAGGCACGCGAACTCGGCGCGCAAGGGATCGGCTTGTGCCGTACGGAGCATATGTTCATGCAGCAGGACCGGCTGCCGATCGTACAGGGGATGATCTTAGCCGATACGGCGGCGGCGCGCGCGGAGGCGCTGGCTAAGCTGCTGCCCTTCCAACGCGAAGACTTCATCGGCATCCTCGAAGCGATGACGGGGCTCCCGGTAACGATCCGCCTGCTCGATCCTCCGCTGCACGAGTTTCTCCCATCGCTCGAGACGCTGCTGGTCGAGACTACCGAGCTGCGGGTGCGCGAGGGCGAGAGCTCGCCACGTTATCTCGAGCGGCGCGCGGTGCTCAAGCGTGTGGAGCAATTGCACGAACAGAATCCGATGCTGGGGCTGCGCGTCTGCCGGCTAGGCATTCTCTATCCCGAAATCTACGCCATGCAGGTGCAGGCGATCTTCGAAGCGGCCTGCGATCTCACGGCGCGCGGCGTCGAGGTGCGGCCCGAAGTGATGATTCCGGGCGTCGGCACGAAAGAAGAGATGAAGGTGACGCGCGATGCTGCCAAAGCCGTGGCCGACCGCGTGCTGGCCGAACGGTCGGTCGCGCTCGCCTACCGCATCGGCACGATGATCGAGCTGCCGCGGGCCTGCGTGGTGGCCGACGAGCTCGCGCTCCATGCGGAGTTCTTCTCGTTCGGAACCAACGATCTAACGCAGACGACCTACGGATACAGCCGCGACGACGCCGAGGCTTCGTTCATTCCGCGTTATCTCGACCTGAAGATCCTCAGGGAGGATCCCTTCCAGGTGCTAGACCGCCGCGGGGTCGGGACGCTGATGGAAGAGGCCGTGCGCCGCGGGCGCGGCGCGCGTGCGGGCTTGAAGATCGGCATCTGCGGCGAACACGGGGGCGAGCCGTCGAGCGTGGCGTTCTGCCACCGGCTCGGCTTGGATTACGTATCGTGCTCGCCGTACCGCGTTCCGATCGCGCGCCTCGCCGCGGCACAGGCGGCGATCGGAGCTATCGACTAGGAGGCTACTTCTGCCGGTGCCCGCGACTCGCTTTGTAGGCGCGCATGGCTGCGGCATCCTTGATATCGAGGATCGCCGACCACGCTCCGCTCTGCACGGCTTGCTGGGAGTCCGCCGCCTCAATGCGCTGCAGTGCCGGTATCGCCGACGTCTCGCCGAGCATTCCGAGTGCGTGCACCGCGGCGATTCGCGTGCCGATGATCGGGTCGCCTTCAGCCAGAGCGATGAGGTGCCCTTCGACCGACTTCTGCATTCCGTTCTTCACGGCCAACCGTGCGAGCGCGAAGATCGCCGCAGAACGCTCCAGTAGCGGCGTGCCGTACGCCGTCCGGGCCTTGATCGATGGGAACGCCCGAATGTCGCCAAGGGCGCCGAGGCCCGTAAGCGCGCCGGCGGCGATCTGCTCGCGGAACGACGGCCTCCCGAGCGCGGCCACCAGCAGCGCGTAGGCGCCGGGTGCCTTGAGCGCTCCGAGCGATGAGAGGGCCGCGGCCGCCGCCAGCGGGTTGGGGCTGCCGGCAAGGTGCCGGAGATCGGCGACGAGCGTCGGATCGCCGGCGCCTCGTAGGCGGCCGGCGTCCTGCGCGGCGGCGATGACGACGCGCTCGTCGCGATCGTGCAGTGCGGCGCGGACCGTCTGCCAGTCACCGAGTCTGGCGGCCGCCGCAACCGCATCGGCGCGTACTCCGTAGAACGAGTCGAAGAGTGCCATCTCGCGTATGGTGCGCAGCGCTCCTTTGCGCTCGCCTTTCTTAGCACGCTCGAGTTGGTCGAGGGCCCAGAGCCGGTCGCCGACGTAGCGAGCTCGAATGGCCTGATAGGCCAGCGCGCGCAAACTCTTGTGCCACGTCAGTTTCCGGATCACGTTTCCGTTAGGATCGAAGAGCACCATCGAAGGCGCTTGATCGATGCCCGAGATCGTCACGACTTGGTGGTTGCGATCGATGGTCGGCCGAACGGATTTGACCCGATTCCCGAAGTAGGCCTGGATGACGATCGGCATGCGGAAAGGTTTGCCGTCGTGGTTCTTCTGCGTGACGTCGAGCGCGAGCGTCTTCGCCTTGGCGTCGTAACGCTGCTTCACGTAATAGTGCGGGTAGGCAGCGCGAAAGAACCACTCGTGCTCGAACCACGTGAGGTTCGTACCGAGCGATTTGTCGATCGCGGAGAAAAATTGCTGCGTATCGGCGTTCTTGTGTTGGTACTGCTCGAGGTAATAGTGCAGAGCCGCGAAGAAGCGATGCGTTCCGACCATGTACTGCAGCATATGCAGCACCTGCGCCGGGCGAGGGTAGGCGCTCGCGTCGAAGTTGTCGAGCGGGTCGGCGTAGACGTAGTCCACGATCGGGCGCCAATACGCTTTCGTTTCGCCGAAATACGCTTGCTGCGCGTAATACCGCTCGTACTGGAATTCCGGTCTGCCGAAATGATGGCGGCTCCACAACTCCTGGAAGTAGACTGCGAAGCCTTCGTTGATCCAGACGTTCGACCAGTCGGAGAGCGTCACGTCGTCACCCCACCACTGGTGGGCGAGCTCGTGCGCCACGAGCCCGTCGCACGGCTGCTCGAGGTTTTCGATCGGCGGATGGATCGCATTCGACGTCTGAATGGTTACCGACGCGTTCTCCATGCCGCCGTAGGTGAAGCGCTCGGCGGTGACTTGGTCGTATTTCTCCCACGGAAACGCGATGCCGATACGTTTCTGGAAATACGCGACGATGCGCTTGGTTTTCCCGAAACAGAGGGCGTTCCACTTGGCGTACCGAGGCTGCACGAACGAGTCGACGGGCAGGGGCTTGCGGCCTTGAAACTGCGGCACGTCGAGCGAGGTGCGGTGCTCGGAGAGCGGCCCGGCGGCGAACGCGATGAGGTAGGTCGATTTCGGGATCGGCGCGTTCCAGTCCCAAGTCGCGACGTCGGACTGCGTGCCGTACCAGGCGTGCAGTTTCGCCGACTTCACGACGCTCTTCAGGTAGCCGTTGCCGACGACGGTCCAGCCCCGTGGGACCGTTACGATCAGCTCGCTCGGCGTCTTCTGATTGGGCTCGTCCCAGGTCGGAAACCAGCGGCGGTTATCGGTCATCTCACCCTGCGACCAGATCTCGGGTGCGGTGCGCGGATACCCCTTGTCCGGGCGGATGAAGTAGATGCCGCGCTGCGGCTGTGCCCAATACCTGAACGTAACGGTCAGCGGCTGCCCCGCTGCGGCCGGCGCCTTCAAAGCGACGTAGATGCGCTGGCGGGCCGCGTCGAGACGGTAGGCGGCGGGCTTGCCGTTTACTGCAACCGCCTTGTAGTGGATGCCGAGCGTATTGAACGGAATTTGGCGTAACCCGGCGCGCTTGGGGATCACGACCGCCCTCTCGTCGCCGTAGACGATGCCTTTGGCAAAATCGAAACCGACTCGGACGATCGTGTCCTTGAAGCGGTACGGCGCAAAGACGGTCTTATGATAGTACGCGTGCCCGCGCCCGAACGGGCGGGGCAGCGGCTTGGGCGGTGCGGGAGTGGGCGCGGCCAACGCCTGCGCGCCAAAGGTGAGAGCCAGCAGAAGCGTAACGGCGGGTCGCAACACGTTCTTCATGAACGGGTGGGTTTGTTGCGCCCGGACAGGTTTCCCCGTGTGTCAGAATTCGGGCATCGAACGCGTACCCGTCGCGGCCAATACGATCTCCCGGCAGAGCGCGCGCGCCTGCGACACGTCGGCGCGGCTGCGTTCGACGAAGAGCTTGCGCCAGTACGCCTTGCCCGAGAGTTTCGCGATGAGATCGGAGGCGTCGCGCGCGTCGACGATGCCGCCCGATCCGGTGAGAACCCAGACGGTCCGTTGCCCGGGCGCGGCCTGCAGCGGAAGCCGGTGCAGCAGCTGTGACTGTTCGTCGCTCCACACGGCGCCGCCCCAGCGCCGGCGCAGCGCCGCTTCGCAGAGTTCAAATGCGTGCAGGTCGTGCTCCGCATTGAACTCCGCCGCCAGGGCGTAGAGGAGTGTTCGCTCGCGCAGCGCCCGCGCGGCTTCGGAGGGCGCGTCGCGCAGATCGTTCAGCACGCGGAAATCGTCCCAGCGCAGGAACTCCTCGATCGGATCGAGCTTCCGCGGATCGGGCCACAGTTCGCGCAGTACCTGTTGCAGCGTCCTTTCGAAGATGCGCGTGGTGTGGTGAAAGTAGACCGATGCGAACATCATATAGCGGGCGAGCACGAAAGATTCCAGCGCCACCACGCCGCGCCGGTCGATTCCCATGACGGCACGGCCGTCCATCTCGAATAGGCGCAGCGAGCCGGCGAGCTGGTCGACGTCGTAGCGGCCGCCGGCTACCCCGGTGAAATACGCATCGCGCAGGAGGTAATCCATCCGGTCCGCATCGAGATTCGGGCCGCTGACGATCTCCCCGAGCACGGGATACCGGCTCTCGGGCGAGCCGAGG
>JAJXWN010000107.1 GCA_021781595.1 bacterium
GTCCTCACGCGCGCCGAACTCGCCATGCTGCAGGGGCTCGCCGCGGGCAAGAGCCCGAAGGAGATCGCGGTCGAGAGCGGCCGCAGCGTCTATACCGTCCAGACGCACATCCGGAATGCGATCGCCAAACTGGGCTGCAGCGGGCGCGACGAAGCGCTCGTCTTCGCGCGCCACTCCGGCCTGATCGCCTAGCCTCCCGCATCCCGTGTCCCAGCCTCGCTGCGCCGTGCATCGCCCTACTTAAATTTAAGTAGGGACGCCGGAGAGCGCTTCCGGGTATTCTGGCATCAACAAGCACCTTTGCTTTGAACGGGAGTCTCGCCATGACCGCCGCCATCCTCCTCGCCATCATCGCCTTCATATCGTTGCCGCCGGCACCGATCGGTTAAGGCCAGCACTACTCAATATCCCCCCGTAAGGAACGCCCCATGGAAGTCCGTACCCTCTCCGGCGTGGCCGGCGCGCTCGCTCCGGATCTGGAGCGGCTGACGCGCTGTGCCGTAGAGCAGATAGACGATTCGACGCTGCTCGGCGATGCCGAGCTGGACGCGTCGGTCGCGCTATTGCTCGACCGGCTGCTCCTCTCGATGCAGCTCGCCAAGCCGATCGGGCTCGCGACGTGGGCGGAGCGCGAGGGCCGGCGCCTGGGGGCCCCGCACGTCAGCCAGGTCGCCGCGGCGGCCGCGCAGGCGATCGCGATCGAGGCCAACCGCTTCGAGATCGATCATGGGCGCCTGCTGACCTTCCTAGAGGTTTTGAAATCCGAGATCGACCGGGCGATCGTGGAGCTCGAAGGCGCGGCCGTGCCGGCTCCGCAGCCGGCCTTTGCCGATGGTACGCAAGCGCTGCTGGCCATGCTGGCGGAACGCGATTCGGCGACCTGCTGCCACTCCAAGGCGACCGGTGAATGGGCCCGGCGCCTTGCGACGGCGATGCACCTCGATGAGGAGTCGGTCTCGTTCATCGAGCTCTGCGCGGTTCTGCACGACATCGGCAAGATCTCGACGCCCGACAGCATTCTCTTCAAACGCGGCCCGCTGAACGCCGGCGAATGGGACGTCATGCGCGACCACTCGGCCGCCGGTCAGCGAATCCTCGATCAACTTCCCGGACTGCGACGGTGCGCCTTTATCGTGCGCGCGCACCACGAGCGCTGGGATGGCGCCGGCTACCCCGACGGCCTCTCCGGGCCGACTATCCCCTTCGAAGCCCGGATCGTTGCGGTAGCCGACGCCTTCCACGCCATGATCAGCGATCGCCCATACCGCGATGCCATGTCGCCTCGCCAGGCGCTCGAGATCCTGCGCGCGGGAAGCGGCACGCAATGGGAGCCTCGCGTCGTCGAAGCGATGCTCGGGCTCTTCCACGCGAGCCGCCGTCCCGAAGAGACCACGATGCCGAAAGCCTCCTCCACAGCTTAAAGAGGGCTCCTTGGCATATTGACCCCCGGGTAGTGGGCAGGCGCGCCGCGAAAGCAGCGCGCCTTCATAATTCAAGGTGCCAGCCAGCTGGCACCTTGGGCGCGCAGCATCGCTCCATGGACGAATACTTGATCGCCACGGGTGCCCTGGTAACCGCAGGAGAGTCCCCGCGCATCACTCCGGCTGGGTTCCATGCCGCCGTCGAGGCGGCGGTGGCGGCGGCCGCCCGGGTGGCCGTGGTGGATTTCGACGGCGCGAGCGCCCGCATACCGCGCAGGCTGCTGCTCCTCGTACGCGATTGGGGTGCGCGGACGTTCGAGGCGAGCGTGATCGCGCGCCTGCGTTCCAAGGGTATCGGCTCCTGCTCGGACGCGCTTGTGGCGCTGGCGGAGGGAACGAAGGCGGGAGAACTGCACCTGTTTGCGCGTTGGCTGCCGGGCGAGGATCTCTGCGAGCGGCTCGCCAGGCTCGACGTAACGATCGTGGCGCACCCCCTCGAAGCGATCCACCGCGCCTGCCTGATAGAACAGCGCGAACGCGACTACCGGGCCGCACGGGTGCGTGCGGCCTGAGCGCTCAGCGCGCTCCAAGGGTATCCCGTCATCATGCACCGTAGAGTGCCGCTGATGCAACATTCCCGTATTGCGGTCGTCGACGACGACCGCTTCGTGCGCGAGATGCTCGAGCTCGGCTTGACGCGCGAGGGCTTTCACGTTCGCACGGCGGCCGACGGCGCTGCAGCGCTGTCGCTGGTGCGCGAGTGGGACCCGGAGGTTATCGTACTCGACGTCATGATGCCGAAGATCGATGGGTTCACGCTCCTGCCGATGCTGCGCGAGATCACGCAAGCCCCAATCTTGATGCTCACCGCCAAGGGCGAGACGTCCGATAAAGTGACGGGGTTAGGCGCCGGCGCCGACGACTATCTCGTCAAGCCGTTCGTTTTCGAGGAACTGATCGCGCGTCTCACGGCGAAGCTGCGCCGTCCGCAACTAATCGAAGAGCACGTGCTGCGCTGGCGCGACCTCGCGCTTAGCCCGGATACGCACGAAGTGTGGCGCGAGCGCGAACGGCTCGATCTCACCCAGCGAGAGTTCGACTTGCTGGCCGTCTTCATGCGAGAACCGCGACGCGTCTTCAGCAAGGACCATCTGCTGGATCTCGTGTGGGGCCACGATTTCGAGGGCGGCCCGAACATCGTGGAAACCTACATCTCGTATCTTCGCGCGAAGATCGATAGAGCCGACTCAGCTTCGCTCATCCGCACGGTGCGCGGCGTCGGCTACGGCTTATCGTAATGAGGAGTTCGCTCGCTTCCCGGTTGGCCGGACTCATTACGCTCTTGCTCGGCATCACCGTCCTTTTCGTGATTCTGGCGTCTTCGGTCGCGCTGGTTTACGAGCTCTTCGGGTTCACGGGCGACATCGTCATTGCAAAGCACGAAGAGGCGCGCATACTCACCGAACAGTTCAAACTGCAAGGCGTCTCCCTTACGAAAGCCGCACCGCAGATTGCCAAGGATCTCAGCGGTATCGGCCTGCGCGTGGCCGTATACGACGAGAAGGGGCGTTTTCTCGGCGGCGATCCGAATCTGCGCCCGCGGATCCTCGATCGCATCGTACGCAACCAGGCGGTCCTGTTACCGCCGCCCGGCGCCGGCGGCAAGCGTCCCGCCGTCAGCAGCACTGGTGGCCCCGGGCTCCCGCCATGGGGCACGCGGCCATTGCAACGCCAGACCGTCGGACGAATCATCTACCACGAAAGCGTCGTGCACGCACACGGCGCCGGCCCCGTCCACCCGGAACCTTGGGCGCTGACGGCCGTCGACGGCGGCTACGTTGCGTTCGCGCCGGATGCCTGGCTCATTCTGGTTAACCTCGTTCCATACTGGCGCGTCATGGCAGCCATCGCGCTGGCGGCGATCCTGCTCTCGTGGTTCCTCGGGCGGCTGTTTTCAAGGCACGCGCTTGCCCCGCTTACGGAGGTGACGCAGTCGCTGCGGGCACTGGCCGAGGGCGACTACACCCAGCGCCGCTTCGTTACGGCGGGTGGCGATGAAATCGCTACGCTGACGGGAGCGTACAACGACGCAGCGGCGAGCGTGGCAACGGCGATGGGGGTGCGCCGGCAGACGGAGGAGCGCATGCGGCAGTTCGTAGCCGACGCCGGGCACGAACTGCGTACGCCGCTTACGGTGATTGCGGGTTACATCGACGTACTTCGGCGCGGCGCGATAGAAGAACCCAAGGTGGCCCGCCAGATTCTGGGGACCATGGCGCTCGAAAAGGAGCACATGCGCGGGCTCATCGACCGCCTGATGCGCCTCGCCCGCCTGGATTCGGAGGCGACGCCGCGGCGCGATCCGATCGCAGTAGACGAGCTGCTACGCAGCCAGTGCGATGCGGCCCGGCGCCTCGACGAAAACCGCCAGGTGGACTACAGCGTTGAAGGCGTCGGCGAGATCTACGGAGATCGCGGCGAATTAGGCGAAGCGCTGTGGAATATCGTCGAAAATGCGCTGAAATACGCGCCGGATGCCGCCATCCACCTGCGCGCCTGCCGCGACGGTGACGTGACGGTCATCACCGTTCGCGACGATGGTCCGGGAATGACCGAATCCGAGCGCCTGCACGCCTTCGAGCGGTTCTATCGCGGCGACCAGCGCGGCGAGATCACGGGTACGGGCCTTGGCTTAGCGATTGCCAAACGCGCCGTCGACCGGGCCGGCGGCACGATCGCCATCGAGAGCGCTCCGGGGCGCGGCACGACGGTTACGATTCGCATCTAAGCGCCGCCTCGTCGCGGTCTCAGCGTTTTCACAAAGTCGTCGTGTACAAAGAGGGCGATGCGTCCGATTGCAGTGGTCCTTGCCATAGCCATGCTTGCGAACGCTCTGCCCTCGGCGGCGCGCGCGCAGTCGGTCTCCGGCGAGATCGATATCGCCGTCACCGACGCCGCGACCAAAGCGCCGATTCCGCTGGCGCGCGTGCTGCTCGACGGCCCCGTCATTACCGCCGAGTTTACCGGAGCGAACGGGAAAGTTCGTTTCACGGAGGTGCCGGACGGCATATATCGCGCGCGCGTCTTCGCACGCAGCTACCGGGCCGTGACGAGCAAGGAGTTCGAGGTTATCAACGGCAGCGCCGTAACGGTCGAGGTCGCGCTCGCTCAAACCTTCGAAAACCTGAAGATCATCGGCTCCGTGACCGCCAAGTCCACCGCGTCCGTTTCGACGACAAGTCTTTCGCAAGATAGCGCGCAGCGAAAGCTTTCGAGCTCGTTGACCGACGCGCTCGGGAAACTCTCCGGCGTGACCGTGAGCACCTCGAGCAGTGACTCGGACGCAACGCAAACGATCTCCCTCAACGGCCACGACGCGAGCCAAACGGCGCTGACCGTCGACGGCATCCCGCTCAACGCCCCGGGAACGGCCGGCGATATGCGGATGTTCAACTCCGACTTGTTTACCGGGGCCGCGGTGCACCAGGGTCCACAGATCGGCGGGTTGGGCGGTGGAGTTGCGTTTCAAACGCTGGAGCCGACCCTCTCGTGGCAGGGAGACCTCTTGCTCAGCACCGGCAGCAACGGAAAGTTCAACTATTCGGCTTCCGATAGCGGATCTATCGGAAAATTCGGCATCGCCGCGATGCACACGTACCGTTTGTCTCCGAGTTTGATCGACGGTATGCGCTACCTCGATGCCAGCGGGCTCGACTATACGCACGAGGGCGATGGGGTATACGGCGGAGATCTCCTGAAGGTCCGGTATGACGCGAGCGAATCCCAGGCGATCACCGGCACGTTCATGAGCTCGACGCGCTATAACGAGATCGCCTGCCTGCAAATGACAGGCGCGTTGCCGTGCGGTTACGGCCCGGGCAATTCGCACGAAGGGCACTTCAACTTGTATTCTCTGCAGGATGACGCGCTGATCGGCGATACGTCGGTCGTGGCTTCGTTCTACGGTACGGTCTCTGCGAACGAAAGCAACCTGCTCGACCGCTACGTCAACGGGCAGGCGCAGCCCACCGGGTTCTCGCAGTCCGGCGACACGACGGGTTTCACGCTCAACGCGACGCTGCCGGCACGGCAGCGGCACACGATTTCGATCTCGGCCTACAGCGCGAACACGTCTACGAAGTATGCGCCGCTCGTTCCGCAGGCGCGACCCTACGTCGCGGCACCACAGCATGCCAGTTATAGCGCGATCACGCTCAACGACGACGTTCGTTCGAACGCGAATCTGCATTTCGACTCGTCGCTTGGCATCAGCCACGCGAGCAACGCGCCCTCGTCGGTGCTAGCCGGCATCGGCGCGACGTGGCAGCCGACGCAGAGCGATACGTATTCTTTTTCTTACAACGTGGGCGGCGTGGCGGCGCACGCCGGGCGGTTTGGCGCGCTGAGCGATCCGGAATCGTTACGCTACGATTGCAACGGCGGCGTTGCTTATGGGAGCGCTCCAGGCGACGAGCCTGGCTCGAGTTCCTCCACGTCCGCTCGTTTGGGTTATACGCACCGCCTTCGCTCGGGTGAGATCGGCGCTTCGCTCTACCGGCAGGTCCAGATGGGCACGGTGCTGCCGGCGCAGGTCAACGGTACGGTGCTAGAGGGTCTCGGCGTCGTTCCACCAGGGTATTTCGGCCTGGTGCAGGGCGTCTACGACTCGCCCGCCGGCTGCGGTGCGGCACCGGGCACACCGTTCGGCGCGCAGAACGTCTACTTTTTTACGCCGATCGGCGGGGTCAAGCGGGTCTACGAAGGCGGATCGATCTCCGGATTCTTTTCGATAGGGAACCTGGTCGTTCAACCGTTCTACGATCTGACGATGGTGAACCTGGACAGCAACGATCCGCGCATCGATAATCCGTACTCGATCGAGATCCCCGGAGCCCAGGTTCCCGGCGTGCCGATGCATCGGGCCGGGCTTACGCTGGACTACAAGACGCCGCGTTCGGCGTTCGAATACTTGTTGACCGCGCAGTACACCGGCGGGAATAATTGGCAGAACCTGCCGGCGCATACGGTCGTCGATGCCGGCATCAGCACGTTACTCAGTCGCGGCACGCTTACGTTCGCCGCAAACAACGTCTTCAATACATACGGAGGCATCTTCGCCGGCAGCGCCTATGCGGTTCCCTATACGACGCTCGGCGGCACGAAGGTTGCGACGATCGCGCGCCCAGATTCCCCGCGCGCGTATGCGGTCACCTACTCGGTGCGCGTCGGTCAAAGTGCCGCCACGCGCAATGCGATCTCATCTGCCGGCCTCCCGCACGCGGGCCGCCGCGGCCCGCGCCGCGGTTTCTTTGCCGCGATGGCCGCGCTGCCGTCTGCAGCGCCGAGCGACCCGCTCGCCGTCTCTCAATCGGGGCGCTGCAGTCCGGTCGACGCAAGAACTGCCGGCCCGATACTCGGCGGACTCAAAGCCTACGTCGCGCGAATCGAAGCGGCGAAGACCTCCGCGGGATATCCGCCGGCGATGGCCGCGCCGGCGATTCCAGGCATCGCGGTGACCTATCACGGCCTGAAGACGACCTACGCGCTCGCCATCGTTGTGACGAAACTGCAGGAGATGCGCGCGATCTTCCCGTGCGCGGCGCTGCACGTCACGACGCAGGAAGAGGCTCGGCAACGCGGGCTCTATATGGAGAGTGGGCCGCCGGTGTTCTTCCGGCCGAGCATCGCGTTCATGCCTTCGGTCGGGCTCTACTTCGTGCGCCGTCCGCCGACGCCGGGTGCGGAGAGCTTCCGTTTCTATCGTCTGCCGGCGCTGCCGCCGAAGGATCCGTTCGCCGTTCTTCCGGGCCCCGCATGCACGCCCGAATTGAGATCGACCGCGACGGAAGTATTGAGCGAACTGAGCGCACACTTTGCGACCGGCGCCGCGACGCCGAGTTGGACGATCACGCCGCAAGCGGCCAAGGCCGGGACGTGGTATGCGT
>JAJXWN010000108.1 GCA_021781595.1 bacterium
CCAGTCGTCTGCGTGCGGCGCCGCTGCCGGCGCCGCTGCACCTGCTCGCGTCGTTCGGCAGATACCGGCACCTGCGTCTGGGCGGCAAGCTGCGGGTAGCCCGAGCGCTCGCCAGCGCGCTCTTCGAGCGCGGGGATCCCGGCGCAACCTTCGACGCGTGGCTTGCAAGCCACGGCCAAGACGCGTCGACACGGCGCGCGTTCTGGGATCCGTTCTTCATCCCCGCGCTCAATGCGCCGTTGGATCGAGCGAGCGGTGCCGATGCGCTGTTCGTCCTCTCGACGGCGTTTCTGCGCGGCCGGGGCGCGGCGCGCTTCGGCTTCTCAACCGTACCTCTCGCGCACCTCGCGGAGGCTGCCGCGCTGCGGGTCGATGCGGTGCATCGTTCGACCGCCGTGCTTGGCGTGGAACTCGCGTCCGAACCGGGGTCGCGCGTGCGCCTGCGCCTGGCAGGCGATCGCGCGGCGTCGTTCGATGCAGTCGTGCTGGCCGTGCCGCCCCGAGCCGTCGCGAAGCTGCTCGGTGATCCGCAGCGTTTTGGCGTGATCGGATTGGACGGTTATGCTCCGTATCCCATTCTCGACGTACATCTTTGGCACGATCGCGGTTGCCTGGGATTCGAATTTGCCGCGCTGCTCGAATCGCCGCTGCAGTGGGTCTTCGAAAAGGAACCCGGTTATCTGTGCTGCAGCGTCAGCGCCGCCGACGAATATCAAACGCTTCCGGCCGCAGATCTCCAACGGCTCGTTTGGGACGAGCTGGTCGCGTTCTTCCCGGCACTGCGCGGTGCGGTGCCGCTGCGTGCCGCAGTGACGCGCAACCCGGAGGCGACGTTTCTGCCACACCCTGGGATGCGCCGTACGCCGCAAAAAACCGCCTATCCGGCAATCGCGATTGCCGGCTCGTGGACCGATACGGGTTGGCCCGACACGATGGAATCGGCTGTGCGCAGCGGCGTCGCCGCCGCAGACCTCCTGTGGCGCGCGTTCGAGCCGGCCACCGAAACGGAGGCACGAACGGTTGCGTGAAGCGCTGGAGCGAGGCGTAGCCTGGCTGCTGGCGCGTCAGGCGCCGGAGGGCTGGTGGACGGCGGAACTCGAGACGAACGTCACGATGACGGCCGAACACGTTCTGCTCTACCGTTTTCTCGGTTTGGATCTCGATCGGATTCGCGGCGGCGCACTCCGGCATCTCGTGCACGACCGGCGCGCGGACGGATCGTGGGCCCTCTACTACGACGGCCCTGCCGATCTGAGCACGACGATCGAGGCCTACGCGGCGCTCAAAGTGCTCGGCACCGATCCATCCTCCGAGGCGATGCAGCGTACGCTCGGCGTCATCCTGCGCCTGGGAGGCGCGGCGGAGGCGCGCGTCTTCACGAAGATCTGGCTCGCACTCTTTGGTGAGTACCCGTGGGACGGCATTCCGTCTCTGCCACCGGAGCTGATTTTTCTCCCGCCGCGGATACCGTTCAACCTTTACGATTTTGCGTGCTGGGCCCGCGGCACCGTCGCACCGCTGACGATCGTGGTTTCGCGCCGTCCCGTGCGCGAGCTCGGCGTGGATCTCGGCGAGATCGTGCTCGAGCAAACGCGCGCCGCGATGCACCGAGTCCCCGGCACGGGCCCGCTGTGGTGGCTGGACCGCGCGCTGAAAATCTACGATCGGCTCCCCTGGCAGCCATTCCGCGCGCGTGCACGGCGCGCGGTCGCGGATTGGGTCGTGCAACGCCAGGAAGCCGATGGCAGTTGGGGCGGGATCCAACCGCCATGGGTCTATTCGCTCATCGCGCTCGAGCTCGAAGGGTACGGCCCCGATACGCCGGTTATGCGGAAGGGTATCGAAGGCTTCGCGCGCTTCGTGCTCGATGGAGACGATCGGGGCTGGCGCTTCCAAGCATGCATGTCGCCCGTGTGGGACACCGCTTGGGCGGTGCGCGCTCTAGCGGCCGCCGGCCTCGACCGTTCGCATCCCGCGTTGCAGCGCGCCGTACGATGGATGCTCCGCGAGCAGATTCCGGCCGATGCGCCGGGGGATTGGCGCGTGAAAGCTGCCGGCGTCGCAAACGGCGGCTGGGCATTCGAGTTCGATAACGACGCGTATCCCGATATCGACGACACGACGATCGTCGTGCTCGCCTTACTCGAGGGCGGCGACCGCGCCGCAGTTGCCGAAGCCGTTGAGCGAGCGCGCGCGTGGACGCTCGCCATGCGTTCGAGCAACGGCGCGTGGGCCGCCTTCGATCGCGACAACACGCGCTCGCTGCTCTATCGCATGCCTTTTGCCGATTTCGGCGCGCTGATCGATCCTCCGACGGAGGACGTTACGGCGCACGTACTCGAGATGCTCGCCGCGCTCGGCTACCGCGCTCGCGACCCCTACGTCGCGCGCGGCCTGCAGTATCTGCGGGAAGCGCAGAAACCGTGGGGCTCGTGGTATGGGCGCTGGGGCGTCAACCACGTCTACGGGACTTGGTGCGTGCTCTCGGCACTCGGCGCGCTCGGGGTGGAGCGCGATCTCGTCGAGCGAGCCGCCGCCTGGCTCGTTTCGGTGCAGAACTGCGACGGCGGCTGGGGCGAGACCCCACGCTCGTACGCCGACGAGTCGTTCGCGGGCGTAGGTCCGAGCGCGCCCTCGCAGACCGCTTGGGCGGTGCTAGGGCTCCAGGCTGCGGGGATGGCGCAACATCCGGCTACGCGTCGCGGTATCGCATTCTTGCGGGAACGCCAGCGCTCCGACGGAACGTGGGATGAGCCGGAGTTCACCGGCACGGGCTTTCCGGGAGACTTTTACATCAACTATCACCTCTATCGGCATCTCTTTCCGGTAATGGCGCTCGCCGGCGACCGTGGTGCCGAGGCTCGCAGGTAACGCGTACATGACGATGCCGATGAAACAGAAGATTGCCGTGGCGAAGTACATCGCCGGCAAAAAGTTGAAGGGCGAGTCGAAGTATCCGCTCGTACTCGAGCTCGAGCCGCTGCTGCAGTGCAACCTTGCGTGCGCCGGCTGCGGGAAGATCCAGCACCCCGAGCAGACGCTGCGCAGGCGCCTGAGCGTCGAAGAGTGCCTGGCCGCCGTGGAGGAATGCGGCGCGCCGATGGTGTCGATTGCCGGCGGCGAGCCACTGGTACACGAACAGATGCCGCAAATCGTTTCGGAACTCGTCGCGCGGAGGAAATTCGTCTTCCTTTGCACCAACGCGCTGCTGCTGCAGAAGAAGATCCACCTCTTTCAACCGTCGGTCTACTTCGCGTGGATGATCCACCTCGACGGTCTCAAGGAACGCCACGATGCCTCAGTCTGTCGCGATGGCGTCTTCGATAAGGCGGTCGCAGGGATTCGGCTCGCCAAGTCACGCGGTTTTCGCGTCTTCACGAACACGACGTTCTTCGATACGGACGACGCCGAGTCGATTCGCGACGTGCTCGACTACTTGAACGACGAGCTCCAGGTCGACATGATGCAGATCTCGCCGGCGTACGCCTACCAAAAGGCTCCAGACCAGGAACACTTCCTCGGCGTCAAGCGCACGCGCGAGATTTTTCGCGCGGCCTTCGCCGGCGGGAAGCGCAGGCGCTGGCGCCTCAACCACAGTCCGCTCTACCTCGATTTCCTCGAGGGCAAAATCGATTTTGAGTGCACGCCGTGGGGTATCCCCTGCTACACGGTCTTTGGCTGGCAGCGGCCGTGCTATCTCATGAGCGACGATGGATACGCGAAGACATACGCGGAGCTGCTCGAGCAGACCGACTGGTCGAAATACGGCCGTGGCAAGCATCCGCGTTGCGAGAACTGCATGGCGCACTGCGGCTACGAGCCGACCGCCGTGCTGGCGACCACCGCATCGGTCAAAGAATCGGTTCGTGCCGCCGTTGGCAACTGATCGCGTATTTCTTACCGGAGCCTCGGGTTTCGTCGGCGGCCACGTTTTGCGAGAACTGCACGCTGCGGGCTATCCCGTACGTGCGCTCATGCGCTCGGGTGCAGCCCTCGAGGATTGCGAGGTCGTAGTGGGCGATCTGCGCCGGACCGGCGACCTGGCGCGCGCTATCGAAGGATGCCGCTACCTGGTGCATTGTGCTGCGCTCTATTCGTTCTCTCCGCGCGATCGCGTCGCCATCGAGACGATCAACGTCGCTGGTACTGCGGGCTTGCTGGAAGCCGCGAAACTTGCGGGCGTCGAACGCGCGGTCCTCACGTCGAGTTCGGCAACGGTGGGCCACGCGCCGGGCGGCCGTTGCGCCAACGAAAACGACTACCCGTCCGGCGCCGCCGCAAGCGGAGGCTACCACCGTTCCAAGCTCGAGCAGGAGCGCGCCGCTTTCGCCGCGCGCATCCCGGTGGTAGCCGTCTTGCCAACGGCGCCGGTGGGTCCCGGCGATTGGAAGCCGACGCCGACGGGCCAAATGGTACTCGACGTTGCACGCGGTGCGATCTTGGCAAAGCCGCCCGCCGGCGGCGGGATGAATCTCGTCGCCGTCGAGGACGTGGCGCGCGCACACGTCGCGGCGCTCCAACGCGGACGCGCCGGCGAGCGTTATCTCGCCGGCGGGGAGAACCTGAGCTTCGACCGTATCTGGGAACTGATCGCCGAGATTGGCGGACGCCCTCTCCCACGCATGCGCGTGCCGTTTGCTCTCGCGTTCGGGATCGGCTTAGCCGACGACCTGCGTTGCCGCGTGCTTCGGAACGCGCGGCCCGTAGCGCCGCTCGAAGGCGTGCGTATGTCGGTCGAGCGGATGTACGTCGATTCTGCCAAGGCGCGGCGCGAACTCGGCTACGAGCCGCAGCCCGTTCGTCCCGCGCTCGAGCGGGCGGTCGCGTGGTATCGAGCGCGTGGCTGCCTCGATTGATCTCAACGCGCTGACGGTCGCCGCCGCGACGCGCATCGAAGCGCGCGCGGTGCGGCGCGCGTTACCGGCGGCGCGCGTGGTGCGGACCGGCATCGCGCTCTCTCGCGTTACCGGGGCAGAATGTGGAGATTTGGTGATCAGCTGCGGCTTGGCGGGCGGATTGCTCGTCGGCGTGGCGACGGGCACGGTGCTCGTGCCGGCATGGATACGGCGCCCGAACGGCGAGATGCTGCGTTGCGATCCGGAACTCGTCGCGTTGCTGGAAGCCGCGGCGCGACGGCTCGGATTCGAACCGCTCTCGCATCCGCTGGTTACGAGTGCCGCTCTCGTGCGCGGTTCGGCGCGCGCTCCCTGGGCCGCGCGCGGCTATGCCGGGGTCGACATGGAGACGGGCCTGCTCCAGGCCGCGCGCGTCGCGTCGGTGCGCGTCGTCTTGGATACACCTTCGCGCGAACTCTCCGAAGACTGGCTGCATCCGGCCGCGGCGTTTCTGCGCCCGCACAATTGGCGGCAGGCGCTCTGGCTCGCGCGCGAGGCGCCGCGTTGCGCGCGAGTGGCGGCCGACGTGCTACGCGTTGCATTTGGCTAGGACCTTGCCGCGCACCGCCAGCACCGAGGTGGATCCGATCGCAAAGGCCAGCGCCGCCAGCGCGAAGAGCGCGCGATAGCCGCCGAGCGATCCGCCATACGCCGCCAGCAGAGCCGCTCCGATCAGCGGTGCGAGGATTGAGGGGACGTGTGTTGCGAGCCCCCAGATGCCCAAGTCACGCCCCACGTCGCCGAGCTGCGGCATCGAATCGAGCGCGAGCGCCCAGCCCGTCGATAGCACGCCGCCGTAGCCGAGGCCGAAGAGGAGCGCGAACGCGAGGACGTCGTGCTCGCGCGGGAAGATCGCGAAGCCGGCCGCAGCGAGCGTCATCGGCACGCCGGCGAGCGCCACGATAACCTTACGCGAGAAGCGGTCGGAGAGCCGGCCTAGTAAGATGCTCGAGACGGCCGCGCCGCCGAGCGCCGCCAGCCCCACGAGTCCGGTCCCAGCCGATGCGTTGCCGGTATGCAGTACGTCGCGGAAGAAGTAGAGCACGAACGTCATCAGTAGCGTCAGCCCGAACGTTACGAAGCTCCGTCCTATGAAGACGACGATGAAATCGTGCCAGTCGCGAATAGTCGCATGGTCGGCCTCCTGCCTCACCGTTTCGCGCAACGGCAGAAGCGCGAGCGCGCCCGTGGCCGCCAGTGCTGCCGTGACGATAAAGACGGTCTGCGGAGCGGCGATCGATGCGAGCGCCAGTCCCGCGACGGTGCCGACGAGCGTCGCTGCGCCGCGCACGCCCGAGGCTATGCCCCACGCCGTGCGGGCCACGTTCTCGGGCAGCATAGCCTGATAGGCCGCCACCGCAATCGTCTGCCCCACGCATGCGAGTATCAGGAAAGCGCCGAGCCCGAGCGCCGAATTCGCGCATGCCATGAGCGTTAGCCCGCCGACGTTGAGAACCGCGCCGGCAAAGACGATGCTGCGCCGCTGCCTGCCGAAGCGTCGAAGCCTATCGGAGATGGCCCCCGCCACCGGGGGGAGCAGCGTGTTGACCAGTGCTACCAAACTGACCAGCACGGCGTAGCTGTTGCGGTAGCTCGTAGGCGCGAAATGGACGAGCTCCGCCGGTACGGCAATCGCTAAGAGCGCGGCATCCTGCAGCGCGAGCGGCAGCCAATACGCGTTGAGCGCGAGCGTCCGGCCCAGGGGAGCCTCCTCCGGAGCCGGAGCGACCCGCATCAAGGATGCGGCGCCGGCGCAGTCGCCGTAACAAGGCGATAGTTTTCGAAAGAGGCGGTCGCGGTCGCGACCATGCGTGGCGTGACGATGTCGGCATTCATCGCCGCCGGCAAGATGTATGCCGAGGTTCCGGGCGTGACGTTCAGCTTTACATAGCCGCCGTTATCGTACGACCAGGTGAGCTGGCGCACGCCGCTCGGATCGATCTGAGCGGAGATGCCCGAGAGTGACGAATGCGCGCGGTCGCGCATCTCGAGCAGCGTTGAGTCGCCGGAATGCCGGATGGAGACCACGTCGTACTGCGAGGTCCACGCGCGCGGGTCGAGCGAACGCATGCTGAAGTGATCGATGTGCAGCGCTTTCGCCCACCACGGAAGGTCGTAGAATGCAATCCGGTAGGGACCGCCGCGCCGGTAGATGCCGCGTCCGTCCAGATGAAAGCGGAACCACGGAAAGCGCCGCATCACCACATATACGCGCGCGTCGAACGTATAGGCCTTAAGGTGTGCGTTGCGCGCGTAAACGCGCGAGATTGCCGCGATTGCGTCGTCCGTCGCCGCCGCCGAGGCGCGTGACGCCGGCAACGGCGCCCCCGCCGCGCCGGCGCTCCCCAAGAATATGCCGATGCCGAGCAAAAATGCGGCTGACCGTATCATCCGTACCGAAGGCCTCCGAAGGTTCATGCATAA
>JAJXWN010000109.1 GCA_021781595.1 bacterium
ACTACAACATCGGTTTCGCTGCCGACACCCCCGGTGGGCTCGTCGTGCCGGTGCTCAAAGGCGCCGACAAACTCGGCCTGCTCGAGATCGCGCAGCGGAGTGCGGATTTGGCGGCGAAAGCGCGCGACGGAAAGTTACCGCTCGCCGATATGCAGGGCGGGAGCTTTACGATCAGTTCGATCGGCAGCATCGGCGGGACGCAGTTCACGCAGATCGTCAACGCGCCTGAAGTCGCGATTCTCGGTGCAACGCGAGCCGCGATGAAACCGGTTTGGGACGGCGCGGAATTCGTGCCGCGACTCATCCAACCGATTAGCGTCAGCTACGATCACCGCGTCATCGACGGCGCCGGAGCGGCGCGTTTCTTACGCTTCGTCGCCGATCTCCTCGGCGATTTCAAGCGGATCGCGTTGTAGCGCCCTCTTCCCGCGCGTGCTCTTTCGGCCGATTCCGGAGGCGATTCCAGAGAGCAACCAACAGGCGTCCGCCTCCGCCGTAACCCACGACCATCGCAAGCGGGACCAACGAGAGGTACGCGGGGCCCCTCGTTGCCGCCCAATACGTACCGATCGATAAGAGCAACGCGGAGAGCAGCGCGGAAGCGATGACCCTGACGAGCCGCGCTTTCCCGGCATCGTCGAGAAAGGCGCCGCGCCGACGATAGCTGCGCGCCGTCATCGCGGCGTTGAGCACAAAATTTATCGCCAGCGTTGCAAAATACAATTCCGCGCCGATGACGTTGTCACCTAACGTCGCCGCATGAGCGCTGATCTGCATGAAGTAGGTCAATAGCGCGACGGTGGCGAGCCAAGCGAAATTTATGAGGATGTTGAGCGTATCCGGATAGAAGACGACGCGAAAGAGCCGGTAATGCGACCACCACATGAGCGCGACGATCGAAAAGGTAAAGAGATAATAGAGAATCCAAGAGGGATCGCGTACGAGCGCAATCGCGTGGTTCGGTATTACCAGGCCGAAGGTGAGCTCGGCGAGGCTGAAGCCGATGACGATATCGCAGAAGGCTTCGAGCCGATGGACGAGCTGCTCGTCGCGTTCCATAACGCCTACAGTGCGGCGTCGCCCAACAGCGCGCGCGCTCGGTCGTTATTATCGGTGCTGATCGCTACCACGGCGAACCCTTCGTCGCGCCGAACGTGATGGAGCGAGCGGATATTGATCTCTGCATCACCGAGCCTGCGCGAGACCCCTGCGAGCGCACCGGGGCGGTCCTCGATCCGCGCGAGCAACACATCGTCGGTAACGGCGGGATGCCCCGCATCGGCGAGGGCGGCGAGCGCCTCATTCTCACGCTCGACTTCGAGCCGAACCAACGCCGCACTGCCGTGCGATTCAACGACGATCGCGTGAATGTCGACACCGCGAGCGGCGAGAACCTCGGTGATCTCCGCCAGCAGCCCCGGCCGATTCGGAACGATCGCTCTTAGACTTTGCATGCATCCTCCTTAGCTGACGAGGCGAGTTCGGCAACGAATGCGTCGATCTGGTCGCGTCCCACATTCGGCAACACTAAGACGTGCGAAATATCGCCCGCAGTGGCAAGTTGCCATCGTTGCTGGATATCCGGAGAGACCCGTGGGAGCACCACCGTGATGGCGTTCGGATTTCGCCAGGCCGGCACGCCGATTCCCACCAACCGCTCGACCAGATATTCGGCATTCGCCAACGAACGCGCGAGTCGCTCGCGCAAACCCTTCTCGCCGAGTTGCTGCAGGCGATACCACAGCATCAACGGGGAAAAGCCGCTTCGCGAACCGGTGATCGTCGTGTCGAGGCTACCGATATAATCGATCGAACGCGCGATGCGCTGCACGTTGTGTTTGCGCGCGATGACGATGCCGCAGGGGATCGGCGCACCGAGAAATTTATGCCCGCTGATCGCGACCGAATCGGCGCCGTCGGCGAAATCCCATGCCGGCCGCGGTTCGAGATACGCCGCATATCCGCCGGCGAGCGCGGCATCGG
The DNA here is from genome assembly GCA_021781595.1 of bacterium. Taxonomy (GTDB): domain Bacteria; phylum Vulcanimicrobiota; class Vulcanimicrobiia; order Vulcanimicrobiales; family Vulcanimicrobiaceae; genus JAJYFL01. The sequence continues at coordinate 1,984 of JAJXWN010000109.1, forward strand.
AATGAATGTAGCGCTCGCGAATCGCCATACGGTCCATCATCGCCGCGATGCGTCCGATATCGTCGCGCGCCTCGGTCATCGTGGTTCCGATATTTGCAAAAATGATCGGCGGCCGGTCGCGATGGATCTTGAGCGTTTCCAGAAGATCGTCGTAGTCGATCTCTCCGTTACTTTGGGAGCGGATCGTGATATGCCGCATTCCCAAGAAATGCAGGTTCTTCGAAACGCTGTAATGGGTCGCTTCGGAATAGTAGACGATCCCATCGGGGTGCAGCTCGCGCGCGAGATAGAGGCCGTAGAGGTTCCCCTCCGTGCCGCCGTTGGTTACGTATCCCCACCAGTCGTCTTGCGGCGCCCGCGTCGCCTCGGCGAAAAAGGCGACGACTTCACGCTCGCATTCGCGGGTATGTACCCGATAGGTGCTCTGCGCGAACGGATCGCCGATGTTGTTGATCGGGAACTCCAGAAAGCGCTCGATCGCGGAGTAATCGAAATCCTTAGCAGCCGGGTAGCCGAGCGAATCTTCATTCGCCGACTTCAGCTCCTCAAATAAACGATCGAGGCGTTCCATTCACCGATTCCTCGCCTGCGAAGCGCTGCGCTTTGCCGCGCTTAACGCTTCGAGGCCGCGCGTAGCTGGCGGAGGACGTACTGGAGAATCCCGCCATGCCGATAGTATTCAGCCTCGTCGGGAGTGTCGATACGCACGCGAGCCTTGAAGTGTACCGACTTCCCGCTCTGCGGATCGGTCGCCTTTACTTGTACCTCCATGCGTGGCTTCACCCCACCGGAGATTCCGAGAATCTCAACGATCTCTTCACCGCTTAAGGCGTAGCTGCCGGCGTTTTCGCCGTTGACGAACTCCAACGGCAGCACGCCCATACCGATGAGGTTGCTGCGATGGATGCGCTCGAACGACTCGGCGATAACGGCGCGTACGCCGAGCAGTGCCGGGCCCTTCGCCGCCCAGTCGCGCGACGAACCCGACCCGTATTCTTTCCCGGCGATAATCACCAGCGGCGTGCCGTCCTTTTTGTAGCGCATCGCGGCATCGAAGATCGACATCTGCTCGCCGGTCGGCAGGTAGCGCGTCACGCCGCCTTCCACTCCGGGAACCAGAGCATTGCGCAGACGGATGTTTGCAAACGTACCGCGCATCATCACCTCGTGATTGCCGCGGCGCGCGCCGTAGGAGTTAAAGTCCGCAGGCTCGATACCACGTTCGACGAGATATTTCGCGGCGGGCGAGTTCTTCGCAATCGATCCCGCCGGCGAGATATGGTCGGTGGTCACCGAATCGCCGAGGACGGCGAGAACGCGAGCGCCGACGATATCCGTGGTAGCGCCCGGCTCGGCGGGCATGCCCTCGAAATACGGCGGATTTTTGACGTACTCGGATTTCGGATCCCACGCATACCGCTCGCTTGCGGCAACCGCCAGGTTCGCCCAGTTCGCGTCGCCGCGGAAGACGTCGGCGTAGCGCGACTTAAACATTTCGTCGGTCACGCATTGCGTGACCACGCGCGCGACTTCTTCGTTCGAGGGCCAAATATCGCGCAGATAGACGGGCTTCCCGTCGCTGCCGACGCCCAGCGGGTCGACATTGAGATCGATATCGAGGCGACCCGCCAACGCATAGGCGACGACGAGCGGCGGTGAGGCGAGATAGTTCGCCCGCACCTGTGCGTGAATGCGTCCTTCGAAGTTACGGTTGCCGGAGAGCACCGCGCCGACGAAGAGATTGCGTTCGGAAATCGCTTCGCTTACTTCGCTCGGCAGCGGGCCCGAGTTGCCGATGCAGGTCGTGCAGCCGTAACCGACGAGATTGAAACCGAGCGCGTCGAGCGAACGCTGTAAATCGGCCTTCGCCAAATAATCGGTGACGACTTTACTGCCCGGCGCGAGCGATGTTTTCACCCACGGTTTCTGTTTGAGGCCGCGCTCGACGGCGCGCTTTGCAAGCAACCCCGCCGCGACGAGCACCGATGGATTGCTGGTATTGGTGCAGCTGGTAATCGCTGCGATGACGACCGATCCGTCGGTGAGTTCGGCCGGCCCGTCGGCAAGCGCGACGCCGCCGTTTCCGCCTTCGTTCTGCATGCGCTCCGCACCGCGGGTCGCCGGCGTACGCGTCTTTGCATATTCGGCAAAGGCGCCGTTGAACGACGATTTGACGTCGCTCAGGCGAACGCGATCTTGCGGACGGCGCGGGCCTGCGAGGCTCGGTTCGACGGTTCCGAGATCGAGCACGAGCGTATCGCTATACTGCGGCTCGGGTGCGTCGTCGGTGCGGAAGATCCCCTGCGCGCGCGCGTAGGCCTCGACCAATGCGATGTGTTCGGGCGCGCGACCCGTGAGGCGCAGATATTCCAGCGTCCGATCGTCGATCGGAAACATCGCCACCGTCGAGCCGAACTCCGGCGACATGTTGCCGATGGTGGTGCGGTCGGCGACCGGTAAGCGGCTTAACCCCGTCCCGTAGAACTCGACGAACTTTCCGACGACGCCTTTTTTACGCAGCATCTGCGTTACGGTGAGCACCAAATCGGTCGCCGTGACGCCTTCGCGAAGCGCACCTTCGAGTTTGAAGCCGATGACTTCGGGGATCAACATCGTGACCGGCTGGCCTAACATCGCCGCCTCGGCTTCGATGCCGCCGACGCCGAAAGCGAGCACGCCTAAGCCGTCGACCATCGTCGTGTGGGAATCGGTGCCGACCGCACTATCGGGATACGCCACGGCAGTCGCCGGATCGTAAGCGACCCCGGCACCGCCGGCTCCGAAGATAACGCGCGCGAGATATTCGATGTTGACTTGATGGACGATGCCGGTATCGGGCGGAACGGCGCGAAAATTCGCGAGCGCGGACTGCCCCCATTTTAAGAACGCATATCGCTCGCGGTTACGCTCGAATTCAATCTCGGCGTTTTGGTCGGCAGCATCGGCGGTCCCGAAGCGATCGACCTGCACGGAATGATCGATCACGAGCTCGACCGGCTGCAACGGGTTGATCGCGTTCGGATCTCCGCCCATCGACGCCATAGCGTCGCGCATCGCGGCGAGATCGACGACGCACGGAACGCCGGTAAAATCTTGTAACAGCACGCGCGCCGGACGGAACGCAATCTCCTTTTCGGAGTGCGTTCGTGGGCTCCATCGTGCGAGCGCCTCGATATCGGCTTTTGTTACCGAGCGCCCATCCTCAAAGCGAAGAAGATTCTCTAAAAGAATCTTGATCGAGTAAGGTAGCGTCGTGAGATCGGCGAGCCCGGCCTCATGCAGTGCGGCGAGGCGATAATAGGTGTAGGATCGGTCGCCGACGCGAAGCGTGTCGACGGCATTAAAGCTTGATGTTTTTGCGCTCATGATACGAGCGTTACTTTCGGCTCCCCTTTCGCATAGCCCTCGACGACAATTCGCGTTTCACCCGACAAAAGTCTCCACAATGGTTCGACGACGAGCGAGGTTCGCCACGCCGAAAGCCCGAGAAGCTCGGCGAGCTCTTCGGCACTGCCGGGCGCCTCACGCGCGGCGCGCTCGAGAGCGGCACGCGTGACCAGGAGCCCCTGCGGAAGGCCCGCCTCGCGAGCTGCCTCGCCGACGGCAACCCCGAGCAGCGTCGCCAGCGTCTCGCGATCGGCGCCGAGCGGCCGGTGCGGGCGCTCGGGGAGTTCGTCGTCGGGGATCGCTTCGCCGCGCTCGACCGCTGCCAAAAAGCGCGCGCCGAAATTTCGCCGGGCATTGCTCTCCAAGCGCCGCAGTTGCGCGAGATCTTCGAGATGTTTCGGCCGCAACTGGGCGATGCCGCCGACGACATCGTCGGGGACGACGAACTTCGGCGGAATATCGCGTTCTTTCGCTATTGCGTCGCGCTCGGCAACGACCTGAGCAAGAACGCCGAGTTCGCGACGATTCATGCGGACGGCACCCGGGATCTTCATGTACGCGCGTCGCAGATCGAAACGATATTTTTCCGGCTGCGCCAGCGCGATGCACTCTTGCTCGCACCAGGAAACGCGCCCTCGTTCGGCGAGCCGCTGCTGCAACAAATCGTGCATCGGGAGTAGATGCACGACGTCGTCGACGAGATACTCCAACTGCTTTTCGCTGAGCGGCCGCGTCGACCAATCGCTGACGGTCTGCGTTTTTGCAAGCCGAATGCCGACGAGATCGCGAACGATATCGGCGAGCGATATCTGCATGCCGTATCCGAGAAACGACGCCGCCACCTGCGTATCGAAGAGTTTCGGCGGCACGCATCCGAACCGTTCGGCGAAGATCTTGAGGTCGCTCTGCAACGCGTGGCCGACGACGGTAACGCGTTCGAGCGCCGCGACGAGCGGCTGCAAATCGATTCCCGGCGCGAGCGGGTCGACGATCGCCGTATATCCCGGCAGCGCGAGCTGCAACACCATCAAGCGCGGCGCGTAACTGCGCTCGGCATGAAATTCCGTGTCGAGCCCCACGCGCTCGCTCGCCTCAAGGCGCGCGCAAAGAGCGGCGATGCCCTCGGCGTCGGTGATAAGATCGTGGGTCACGGGGTCGCGATCGGGGAGGGCGAGGGCAGCAACGGGCGCGGCGTCGGTCGAACGCGCCGGAAATGAATGTGGAACGGATGGGCGTGCTTATCGATATACACTTTGGCCCGTCGTTCGTAACGTCGCATCGCATTCCCCGCGCGGCGTTCGTACCCGTGAACCCAGACCGTCACGCGGTCCCCGCCGATGGCGAGGAGCGTGCAGATGGGGATCGCTACGACGCACATCGTGTAGATCTGTCTGATCAGGGGAACCCGCATGACCGCCGCCGTCGCGGTAGCAACGGTTCCGCCGAAACCGGGAATCACGCGAACGCAGATGAGGAACATCGGGGAGCCCGGCTTAAAGCGGCGTGTCCAGGCCGGCAGACGCTTGAGATAGGCGTCGAGATCGAGTAAGTGCGTGGCGTGCCGATTTACCCAATATCCCAGCATCGCTGCGAGCACGAGCCCGACCGCGTTGATCACCGAGCCCCAGAACGGCCCGAAGATCGCACCGTTCATCACGGCGAGGGCATCGGTCACCGAGAATGGCGCCGATGCGACGAGGGCAAAGACGATCGTCGCCATCGGGTAGGCCCAACCGCCGATCGAGCGGATGAATCGATCGACCTCGGGCTGGAATCGGATGACGAGCGCTGCCAGGGTGAACGAGAGTACCAGCAGGGCGATGCCGCCGAGCTTGCGCAAAATGGGCGGACGAACGCTCGGGGTGGGCGCCGCGCTCAATGGAGGAAGGGAGTTCCGGAAGTCGCGCTCATCTTGCTCTAATGCGCGCTCGGAGCC
>JAJXWN010000110.1 GCA_021781595.1 bacterium
ACGCTCGAACTCGGCATGGTGGGCAAACTCGACGATTTCGATGGGTTGGTCTTCCATTCGATCTGCGACCCGGCCCGCAATCTGGCGAGCGTATTCGCGCGTAATTTCCCAAACACGCGCGTTGAGTACGTTCACTTCCCACAACGCCTCCATTCGGAAGAGGCGGTGACCTATCTCGAGCGTGAGTACCGGCGAATCCTCGACTGGGCTACGGCGACGACCGGGCGCAGCGTAACCGACGAAGAACTGCGGCGCAGCATAGCACTCTATAACGCGATACGCACCGGCATCCGCTGGCTATACGATTTCCGGCGCGCCGAGCCGCACAAACTTTCGACGCGCGAGCTCTACGCGCTGGTGCGGTATGGCCACGTAGCGCCGCCGGAAAAGCATCTCCGCGTGCTCACGCACGCTTTCGACGAGCTGCAGCGGCGCGAGGGCAAGGCGAAAGACCGCGCGCGCATACTCCTCGTCGGCTCCTTCTGCGAGCAGCCGCCGCTAGACCTCATCGCTTCTATCGAAAGTGCCGGATGCTACGTCGTCGACGACGACTTCCTGCTGGGGCGCCGGTTCTTCTCGGCCGACGTCGCCGACTCGCCCAACCCACTCCGCGACTTGGCCGACGCATACGTGAACCACAGCGTCGACTCCAGCGTCAAACACGATCTCGGTCACTCTAAAGCGGAAGCACTGGTAGCGCGTGCCCGCGCGTACGATGCCGACGCGGTCGTCGTGCTGACCGCGAAGTTTTGCGAGCCTGCGCTCTTCGACTACGCTCTCTATCGCAAGGCGTTCCACGAGGCCGGCATGCCCCACGTTTTTCTCGAATTCGAAGAGAAGATGTGGCTCTTCGACAAGGTCAAGACCGAGATCGAGACCTTCGTCGAATCGCTGCTCTTCACATAGGAGGCGCTATCATGGCGGAAACGGCGTACCAAGGCCGACTGCACTTGCTGCAAAAAGATCTAATGTCGCAATATTACGGCGAACTGACCGCGTCCGCCGAAGGCAGCGGCGTCCCGGCTGCCTACCTTCTGATCGGCGGCAACCCCGTAGAACTGCTGCGCGCGCTCGATATCCTTCCCGTCTATCCCGAAGTCAACGCGCTACAGCTCGCCGTCAAGAAACAATCGCTCGCTCACATTCAGGCCGCCGAAGGCATGGGTTACTCGACCGACAACTGCGCGTACGTAAAAGCAGATATCGGGTTGTATTTTGCAGGCCGCAAGACGCCGTTCGCAACCATCCCGGAGCCATCGCTGCTGCTCTGCAACTACGTCGGCTGCAACGTCTACCTCCACTGGTTCGACCATTTGGCCGAGTATACCAAACGCCCGACCTTTCATCTCGACATTCCGTTCATCCGCAACGCCAGCGGACGGCCGTCCTCCGACGACATGACTTACGTACTGCGCCAGCTCGAGCAGTTGGTAGCGGTGTGCGAGGAGATCGCCGGAAAGAGACTCGACCCGCAGAGATTGCGCCGGGCCGTCGAACTTTCTTCACAGACCGGCCGCCTGTGGTCCGAGATCAAACACCTAACGAAATCCGTGCCGGCGCCGTACGACGCATATTTCGATTCGGTCACGATGATGGCGCCGCTGTACTGCCTGCGCGGCACCGAGGAAGGCCTGACGTTCTTTCAAACCGCCCGCGACGAATACGCGCAGATGGCGGCCGGCGGCAAGGGCCCGCTCGAGCGCGAGGATTTTCGGTTCGTCATCGAGGGCCCGCCTCCGTGGCCGTACTTGCGCGCATTCCGCGACATGTTCGCCCGCTGGAACGCCGTGGCGGTGGCATCGACCTATTCCACCGTCGGAGGCCTATGGGAGTTCGGTTTCGCGCACGACCCGGATCACCCGATGGAGAGCATCGCCGAGCACTTGCTGACCTGGAATCTGACCAACCGCAACTTCTTACAACGGTACGATCAGATCGATCGCTATCTCAAGGAGTGGAACGCCGATGCGCTCGTTATCCATTCCGTCAAGAGCTGCCGCCTCTTCTCCGCCGGGCAGGGAGACATGCGCGACTACTTCACGCAGCGCGGCGTCCCAACGCTGCTGGTCGAGTCCGATCTCGAAGATCCGCGGTATTTTTCCGAGGCGCAGATGCGCAACCGCATCGACGCGTTTTTTGAATCGCTCGCTCACCGCAAGCTGACGGCTGCGGCGAGCGCCTAGGAGTATGAACGTGGCATATGCAGCCGGAGTCGATGTCGGCTCGACGCAAACCAAGTGCGTGGTTCTCGACGAGGAACGCCGAATCGTGGCACGCGCGCTGACCGATACGGGAGCCAACGTCACGCGCGCCGCGCAGCGCGCTTTCGACGAGGCGATCGCATCAGCGGGCATGCAGAGGTCGGATATCGTCTGCGTCGTCGGCACGGGATACGGGCGGTTCAAAGTCACTTTCGGGGATTTCCAGATCACCGAGATCAGCTGCCACGCGAAGGGTGCGTGTTCGATGTTTCCGGGGACGCGTACGGTCATCGACATGGGCGGCCAGGACGCCAAGGGAATCAAAGTTCTCGACGGCGAGGTTCTCGATTTCGTGATGAACGACAAGTGCGCCGCAGGCACGGGGCGCTTCTTGGCGACCGCCGCCGAGGTCCTCGCCGTGCCGCTCGACACCATCGGCGCCCTCGCGCTGCAGGCTCGCAATCCCGTACGCCTATCGACGGTGTGCACCGTCTTCGTCGAGTCCGACATCATGGCGTACTTGGCGCAGGGCAAGAAGATTCCGGACATTCTGGGCGGCATCCACAGCGCGATCGCGGCTCGCACCGTCGCCCTGGTGCGGCGCGTAGGTTTGGAGCCCGAGATCACGTTCACGGGCGGCGTTTCGCTGAACGCCGGGATGGTACGCGCGCTCGAAGATAAACTCGGCCTTCAACTCAACGTCTGCGAAGACTCGCATTACATGGGCGCGATCGGGGCCGCCGCCTTCGCTCTGGAACGCGGGCTCGCGCATTCTACCGGAAACGTCGCGTAAGGGGACCGTCATGAGTTTGATTGCAGGCATAGATATCGGATCGCGCGGTACGAAGATCGCGCTGATCGACCGGGACGGGAAGCTGCGCGGATGGCATATCGCGCGGACCAAGCCACCGTTCGAAGAGACGGTCGAAGCGGCGCTCGCGACCGCGCTCGCGACCGCCGGCGCTTCGCGCGGGGACGTCGGCTATCTCATCACTACCGGCTTCGGGCGCTCGAGCTATCCAGAACGCGACACCCAGGTCACCGACATCAGCGCCGGCGCGTTCGGAGCGACGGCGACGTTTCCAATGACGCGCTGCGTGATCGACATCGGATCGCAGAGTTCGCGTGCGATTCACGTGGACGAGATCGGACGGGTCAAGGAGTTCAAAACGAACGACAAGTGCGCGGCTGGAGCCGGAGGTTTCGTCGAGCGCGCGGCGCGCTATATCGAGACGACACTCGAGGAAGTCGGAGAACTCTCCCTCGCAGGCAAAGATCCGGTGACGATCTCGAGCGTCTGCGCGGTGCTCGCGGAATCGGAGATCATCAACCATGTGAGCCAGGGGCGTAGCGTCGAGGACATCCTGCGTGGGGTTCACAATTCACTCGCCGAACGGGCAATCGCGTTACTCAAGCGCGTCGGCATCGAACCCGAGGTCACGCTGGTCGGCGGGATGGCTCGGCAGCGCGGGATGGTTCGAGCGTTATCCGAGATGCTGCAAATGCCCATCAACATTCCCGAAACCCCGGAGATCGTCAACGCCTTGGGCGCGGCGCTGCTCGCGAAACGGAGACTGGAGCGCGTAGCGGCATGATCGGCACGCTCGACCAGCTCCGTTTGGAGCACGAGATCATTCTCGCGGTGGTCGAGCGCATGGAGCGTGCCGTATCGGAACCGCAAAGCGACGGCACGGGGCCGTTTCTGCTCGCCTGCGTAGAGTTCTTGCGCCGCTTCGCCGACGAAAACCATCACGGCAAAGAAGAGCGAGCGCTCTTCCCGGCGATGCGCGAGTATTCCACGCTGGCGGATCTAGCAGAGGTGCTTCTCGAGGAACACGGCGAGGGCCGGCACTTGTATGCGGAGATCGAGAAGGCGATCGCGGGGCGCTCGGCGGCGGCCATAACCTTGGCAGTGCTCGACTATGCAGATCACATTCGCGCTCACATCCGTAAAGAAGACGAGATGATCTTCGTATCGGTCGAACACGCGCTAGGCGCTGTGGAGGGGGCGCGGCTCGCGCGGGAGTTCGCGAGAGTAGAGGCGGAGACGCTCGGCCCGGGCGGAACCGGCGCCTTGCTCGCGGCGCTGGACGAGACTTAGCAACCTGTTAATAGCCGAGGGCCAGGCCCGACGGCCGGCGCCGGTCGGTACCGCCATAGCGCACGCCGGTCTTCGGATCGACCACGATCGCCTGCGCCGATCCCCATGACGGAATCTCCTTGAACGCGTAGCCCATCTTCGCGAGCGACGCTTTGACGCCCGGCGGGAAGGCCCCGGGTTCGTACTGGACTTGGTCCGGTAGCCACTGCATGTGCATGCGCGGGGCGTCGACCGCTTCTTGCACGTTCATGCCATAGTCGATGACGTTTTGGATCGTGTCGAGGACGATCGTGATGATGCGCGCGCCGCCCGGGCTCCCCGTCACCATGAATATCTTGCCGTTCCGCGTGACGATCGTCGGCGCCATCGATGAGAGGGGGCGTTTGCCGGGCTGGATGTCGTTGGCTTCGCCCTGCACGAGGCCGAACATATTCGGAACGCCCGGCTTGCTGGTGAAGTCGTCCATCTCGTCGTTGAGAAAGAAGCCCGTGCCGCCGGCGATTACGCCGGCGCCGAACCAGTCGTTGATCGTGTAGGTCACGCCGACCGCGTTGCCCCACCGGTCGACGATCGAAAAGTGCGTGGTGTCGAGATTTTCGTGCCCGACCGGCCCCAGCCCCGGATGCACGAGCACCGACGGCGTCGCTCGAAGCGGTCGTATCTCCGCTCGCAACTTGGCCGCATATTGCGGCGATAACAGCCGCGCAACGGGGTTGCGAACGAAGTGCGGGTCGCCGAGGTATTCGTTGCGGTCGGCATACGCACGCCGTTCCGCTTCGATCGTATAATGCGCGCTCTTAACCGAGTGCCAGCCCCACGCGCGTAGCGGGTAGGCGGAGAGCACGTTCAATATCTCGCATATCGTCACGCCTCCGGAGCTGGGCGGAGGTGCCGACGCGATCTCGTAGCCCCGGTAGGCGCATCGTACCGGCCGCGAGATATCTACGCTATACCGCGCAAAGTCGGCGAGCGACAGGATGCCGCCGTGCGCGCGGCTCGCGGCGACGACGGCGCGCGCGATCGAACCCCGGTAGAATGCCCGCGCGCCGCCACGCGAGATGCGTTCGAGCGTTCTCGCGAGCTGCCGTTGCACGAGCACGTCGCCGGGGCGCGGCAGGTGGCCGCCGCGCATGAAGATCGCGCGCACGTTCGGCTGCTTCGCAAACGTATACGCGCCCCCATATCCTTCGGCGGCCGCGCCTGCGAACGGGATAAGGTCTCCCGGCTGGACGCGGAAGCCATCGCGGGCCAGCGCGATGGCCGGTGCCATGAGCGCTGCGCGCGACATGGTGCCGAACGTCTTACGCGCGACCTCCATCCCCATCACGGTGCCCGGAACGCCGACCGAGAGATATCCTTTGGTCGAGAGCCCGGGCACCACGTTGCCCGCCGCGTCCAGATACATGGTGCGCGTCGCCCGCAACGGCGCCTTCTCTCGAAAATCGATGAAGCGCTCGCGCCCGTCGTGCATGCGGACGATCATGAACCCGCCGCCGCCGATGTTGCCGCAGCACGGATCGACGACCGCCAGCGCGTATGCAGCCGCCACTGCGGCATCGACCGCGTTCCCGCCGCGTTTGAGGACCGCCAAAGCGATCTTTGTCGCGTAGTGCTGCTCCGTAACGACCATGGCGTGCGCCCCGATGGCCGGAATCTCACGCCGGTTCGGTACGGAGGCCGACGCCGTGGACAGCATCAACGAAAGCAGCAGGAAGGCGCTCGGGATTCGCTTCATGTGGGTGCTTCTTCGAACCGGCGGGCGGTCTTACCGCTGCGGATGAGGGCAGGGGGCCGGCCGCTTTGCAGGCTCCTCCCTAGGGGACTCCGGCAGTGATCCAGGTCCAAAGCGGGCCGAACCCGAAGCCATCGCGATTCAATTAGAAGACAAAACAAGAAAAATTAGGAGTATTTTGTGCCTGAATCCATCTCGTTAGAGATCGGCGGGCGCACGATGACCATCGAGACCGGCGAGCTAGCAAAACAAGCGAACGGCTCCGCCCTGGTCCGTTATGGTGACCAAAATGTCGTGCTCTGCGCCGTCACCGCCTCCGCCAAACCGCGCGAAGGCATCGACTTCTTCCCCCTTACCTGCGACTTCGAAGAGAAGATGTACGCCGCCGGCAAGATCCCGGGCGGCTACATCAAGCGCGAAGGGCGCCCCCCCGAGCATGCGGTGCTGAGCTCGCGCCAGATCGACCGGCCTATCCGCCCGCTCTTCCCCGACGGTTTCCGCAACGACATCCAGATCGTCGCGACGGTGCTCTCGGTCGACCCCGAACTCGATGCCGACGTCATCGGCGTCTGTGCCGCCGGTGCGGCGCTCGCGTTCTCCGATATTCCGTTCGCAAAGACGGTGGCCGCCGTGCGCATCGGCCGCGACGAGAACGGAAAGTACCTCTGCAACCCGACGCTGCCGCAGTACGTTACCGGCGGCATGGATATCGTCATCGCCGGCACCGCCGATGCGGTGATGATGGTCGAGGGCGGCGGAAACGAGATCTCCGAGGACGAGTTCCTAGCCGCCGTCGAGTTCGCCCATACCGAGATCAAGAAGATCGTCGCCGCCATCGACAAACTTGCGAAGAAGGTCGCGAAGCCCAAACGCGAGTTCCCGGTACAGAGAGTCGATGCTGACCTGGACAAGTGGATTCGCAAGACCTTTGCCAAGGACGTCGCCAAAGCGATGCGGATCGTCGAAAAGCAGGAGCGCGAGGCCGCATTCGCGCTGCTGACGCGAGCCGAAGCCATCGCGCGTTGCACCAAGAAAGACGAAGCGATCAAAGCGCTGCTCGAAACGCCGGGCAACAAGGATTTCGAGAAGGTCGTCAAGGCCATGGAAGAAGACGAACTGCGCGTGATGGTCGTCGATGAAAAGGTCCGTCCCGACGGTCGCAAACCAAACGAGATCCGTGCGATTTGGAGCAAGGTGCATTACGTGCCCCGCGTTCACGGCTCCGGCGTCTTCACGCGCGGCCAGACGCAA
>JAJXWN010000111.1 GCA_021781595.1 bacterium
TAACGAGTTCGAAGCGTTTGGACACACCCGAACCTTCGACGCCCCCACACTCACCATCCTGACCCGCCCACGTCACGCCAACCCGCTCACCGCATCCCAAGCCCACTCCCTCCCCGAATACCAGGCTATCTACCGGGCCATCCTCATCCCCGCCCCATGTCATCCCGCCCCCCGATGTCGCCGTGCCCCCGATGCCACCCTGCCCCCCGATGTTGCCGTGCCCCCTGTGTCATCCTGAGCCTGTCGAAGGACGGGCAGACTCGGTTTGGGGCTTAGGGGTAGGGTTGCAGCGTTGCGCGCGTGAACGTGAAGGTCCGCCGGCCGCCGCGTGGGAGACGAACCTTTGAGCCAAAACCCGTTGTTGTTTAGCGGAAACTCCAATCAGAGACTCGCTGAGGAGATCGCCAGACGACTGAAACTGCACGTTGGAAAAGCCCTGGTCTCAAAGTTCAAGAACGAGGAGACCCGGGTCGAGATCAGCGAGAACGTTCGTGGCTCGGAAGTATTCGTCATTCAGTCGATCTGCAAAGCATCCAACGGGAACGGCGTCAACGACGCGCTGATGGAGTTACTGCTGATGATCGACGCTCTCAAGCGTGCGTCGGCCGCGCGCATCACCGCCGTGATTCCATACTACGGCTATGCCAAACAGGATAAGAAAACCAAAGGGCGCGAGCCGATCTCGGCCAAACTCGTCGCCAACATGCTAAAGACCGCCGGCGCGAAACGCATGGTGACCATGGACCTGCACGCGGCGCAGATTCAAGGTTTTTTCGACGGGCCGGTCGACAATCTCATGGCCATGCCGACCCTCTGCAACTATCTGAAGAAGGATGGCCTCTGCGACGACAAGATCGTGGTCGTCTCTCCCGACGCCGGCGGCGTGCACCGTGCCGAACTCTTCGCAAAGCGCTTGAACAGCACGCTGGCGATCGTGTTCAAGCGGAGGCCCGAGCCGGACATATCGGAGGTGACCGATATAGTCGGCGACGTTCGGGGTAAGATCGCAGTGGTCGTCGACGATATGATCTCGACGGGCGGTACGCTCGCGAAGGCGGCCGAAGCGATCAAACTTCGCGGCGCAACCCAGGTTCACACGGTCGCCACTCACGGCATCTTTGCCGACGATGCGATCGAAGTCTTGGAGAACTCGCAGATCGAGAAGATCATCGTCACCGATACCATACCGTTCGCCGACGTACAGGGGCATCCGAAGTTCGCGCAGCTTTCGATAGCGCAGACGTTTGCCGACGCGATCACGCGCATTACGACCAACCGTTCCGTCTCGGAGCTGTTCAGCGACGATGGCGAACGGGGCAAGAAACCGCCCGACGCCGTTGCAGAAGTACCCGAACCGGCTGCGATCGGAACGCTCGTTACCTAAGATACGCATTGGAGAACATCGTGACCCAGGAATTCAAACTTGCAATCCAGCGCCGTCGAGAGACGGGCACCACGTCGTCGCGCAAACTGCGGGGCGAAGGCAAGGCGCCGGGCGTGCTGTACGGGCACGGCGGCGAACCGGCGCACGTCGCCTTCGACGCGCGCGCGTTCGACGATCTGCTACACCGCGGTGCGCGCACCGCACTGGTAACGCTTACGCTCGATGGCAAGAGCGATACGGCGCTGATTCGCGAAGTGCAACGCGATCCGGTTACGCGCCGCGTGGTGCACGCGGATCTGCAACGCGTATCGGCGCACGAGAGCGTGCGCACGAGACTGCCGATAGCGGCCATCGGCGTCGCCCTCGGGGTCAAAGAGTTCGGCGGCGTCATGGACGTGATGATTCACGAATTGGAAGTCGAAGGGCCGGCCGATCGCCTGCCCGACCGCATCGAGATCGACGTGTCGGCACTCGGCATTCACGAGCACGTCACCGCAGGGCAAGCTCCATTGCCGCCCGGTTTCAAGATGCTAACGCCCGCCGATACGATCGTCGTCTCGATCGAGTCGTCGAAGACCGCTCATTCGCTCGAGGAGTCTGCCGCCGCCACGACCGAGCAAGCCGTGCCCGAAGTCATCGGCGCCAAACCCGCCGAGGGTGCGCCGGAATAGCAAAACCGCCGCCGCCAAGGCTGATCGTCGGTCTGGGCAACCCGGGGAGAGAGCACGAGCAGACGCGCCACAACGTCGGCTTCATGGTCGTCGACGAAGTGGCTCGGCGCTTTTGCGTCAACCGCTGGAAAAACAAACACGGCGCGCACCAGGCATTCGACGCCGGCCGCCGGCTCGTCTTGGTCAAGCCGATGTCGTTCATGAACCTCAGCGGCGCGCCCGTGCGTCTGATCGCCTCGTGGTATCGCACGCCGCCGGAGGGCATACTCGTCGTAAGCGACGATATGGATCTCCCGTTCGGCAGATTGCGCATGCGTGCGAAGGGCGGCCACGGTGGGCACAACGGGCTGCGATCGATTATCGCGACGGTCGGCGAGGAGTTTCCGCGGCTTCGGGTCGGCGTGGGGCGCCCCGAGTACGACAGCATCGACCACGTTCTGAGCCCCTTCAACGCCGCTGAGCGAGCCGAGCTTCCCGCGGTCGTTGCAGCCGCTGCAGACGGCGTCGAGCGGTGGCTTGCCTTGGGTATCGAAGCCGCAATGCAGTTCACGAACGCCTAGCTGGTCGCTCTCTCCCACGCCGCGCACTATCGTTTCGGCGTGCGTATCCGATAGTATGATCAGACGGAGGGAGTATCGGATTGGCCGATTTCGCTGGGAAAGCGTTCGTGGTGCGAATCGATGAAGCGACGGCCTTCGCACCGGACTCGACGCTGATGGCAGATCTCGTCTTTCTGGCGCGCGAAGGCGTACGGCCGATCGTCGTCGCGCCTTCGCCGCCCGCTGCGCGCGCGCTCGTACGCACGATCAACCGCTCGGGCAATGTTGCCGTCGGCTTAGCAGGATCGGACGCAGCGATGCTGCCGCGAGGCAACGGCGGCCTCGGAGCGGTCCAAGCCGGAATACTTCACACGCTAACCGCAGCCGGGTACATCCCCGTCGTGGAGCCGACGGCCTTCAGCGCATTCGAACGCGACGACGTTGCCATCGGCGCCGACGACGTTGCGAGAGCGATCGCTGCGGCGACCGATGCCGTCCGCGCGATCTTCTTCCACGCGCTCGGCGGGATACCCGATCCGCAGACCGCCGCCACCATCGAGGAACTCACGCCGGCCGAGGCTTTGGCTATCTCCGAGTCGCCGAGCGTACCGCTCGATCTCCGCACGGCCATCCGCGCTGCGGCCTTGGGGGTACGTGCGGGCGTCGCTGCGGCCCAGATCGTCGACGGGCGCGTCGCTCACGCCACCGTCGTCGAGATGCTCACCGCGCACCATCTGGGCACGCAGGTGACCGGCGGCGTCTTTACGAGCGCGCGCTAGCGGCAGGGATCGGGACGGCCCTGGAGCGCGGCCACGCGGCTGCCGACGCTCGGCAGATCGTTTAGATACGCACGTGCGAACGGCGAAGGGCATACGACGACCAAGGCCTGGTTGGCCATGCGGATCGCCGAACGGATGCCGGCTACCGGATCGTGCGTCAGCGTAACCGCAAATCGGTCGGCCTGTGAAACGAGATGCCGATGGTATGCGTTGAGTCCCGGCACGACGACGACGTAGGAACAGACGAGGAGCGCCGCCACCAGCGCTAACCGCGAAACCTCGTCGTCATCACGGCGAAAACCGATGCGGTCGGCCACGAATACGGCGAGTGTAGCGATCGCGATTGCGGCGAGCGCATCGGCAAACGCCATTTGCAACGGCTCAGCGGCGGCTACTTCACCGAAATCGCGCGCGGCGACGAACGCCACTTCGCGCGCCGTCGCGCCCGCGAGCAAGGTATCGCTGAAAACGACGCGCCGGGAGTTCCAGAGGCCGATGACCGACGACGCTCCGCTCTCCGTTTGGCGCGCGAGATGAATTTCGACGAGCGCCAGACCCGAAAGGCCCGCACGCGATTGCAGCGCGGCGATGCGATGCCCGTAAGGATGATCCGGAAGCGGCGTATACCGGTTGAAGAGCGGCGCGACGACCAGCGGATTCGCCCAAGCGAAGAGCAGCGACCCGGCGACGGCCGCTCCCGCCACGTAGATATACCACTGGTGCGTGCGGTCGGCCAGCCACAAGACGACGGAGGCGACCACGCCCGCGGCAGCCATTGCAAAGAGCGTTCCGGCCAACCAACCGGAGAACCACGTTCCCGAAAGTTCGACCGCCAACTGCATCGCACGCGCGACTCGGTAATCTAAGAATTGGGGAACGAGCGCGGCAATGCGCGCGATCGCGGCCAACGTCGCTCCGAAGCAAAAACGCACGACGAACTCGCCGCCGACCGATCGGCGCAGCCAGTTGCGCCACCGGGCCGCTCCGCCCGCCTGCCAAAAATAGGCGAGCGCTAAAATTTGAAGGGCGATCGTCGCGCACCACAGCGGCGTCAACCAGCTCTGCAAGCGAATCGCCGCCTTCTCACGTTCCACGTCGACCAGCGCAGTCGCCGGCCGCGCCATCAGGCTTGCCGACGGGATCGCGTCTACGCGCCGGTCGAGGGCGTTGGGACGCGTGGGAGCGGCTCGAACGCTAGCGCCCGCGGCGAGCACAAGGAGCAAAACGATAGCCGCGCGCGCGATCACGGCTCGCGCCAGCCAAGAGCCTCCGCAACGACCGGCAAGCGATCGACGAAAAGCTTCCTGCAAGCCTCGGCGATCTCGCGATGCTCGAGTTGCGTGCTCGGATCCGAACGCAGGTTGATGTAATGTATCCAATCGCGCACGGTGCCCTTCATATAAATCGTCGTCCCCGAAGCCATCGGCAAGAGGAAACGCGCCGATTCCTTCGCTATGCCTGCCTCGAGCGCTTGCTCGTATAGCTGCAGCGCGCGGCTGAAATGTTCGGTCTGAGCCTCCTCGAACCACGCCAGCGTCTCGACGGAGAGATCGTCGTGCGAGGATTGGCGGTTCTTCGGATCCTGGCGGCGCGGGTATACGTGCTCGATACGCTGGACTGCGGCATACCGCTGGCTGTTGTGCACGACGGTTCGGCCGGCGACGTAGTTGTGCGACCGGTGCCAGACCTCGAGGTCGTAGGTATCCGTAATGCCGAGATACCGCACCGAGGAGATCTCGACCCATCGCGGAACCTGCACGCCGCCCGTCTTCCGCGCGAGCACCGCCAAACCGTTGGTGCCGACGACTCCGGCGCTCGTCATCCTGGCGCGTTCGTCTTCCCCTTGCAATCCGACGATCGCTTCGAGCCGTTCGAAGCCGTCGCGCGTGAGAAAGCGATGTTCTTTCGTGCAGCGTATGGTCTTGCCGTCGGCGAGCGCTACTTCGTAGACGGGCTTCCTGCCCGTAAAAAACACTTCGCGCAGCGGCGCGGTCGTAAAAATCCCGCGAACTTCGTCGTAAACGCGCAGGCGTACGCCGCGAGCGCTCTCTCCCCGGCGAAAGAGGGCTTCAATCGGAACGTACTCCGGCTCTTCCGATGGCTGCGGAACCGTAGTTATCAGCGTGTCGCCCGTAACGCAAAACTCTTGAAAGTGGAAGCTGCGGTGACGGATTATCTGCGCGCTGATGCCGCGCGTGGTTTGGATCTCGACGCACATGTCGGCCATTTCGAAAACCGACCAATGCCCGTGCGCGATGCAGTAGCGCAGAAGGCCGGCGACGTTGGGATTATCTTGGTTTTCGGGATTGCTCACGCGCGCGCAATACCCCATGAGGCGCTCCGCATCGGGCGTGATCCAAACGAACTTGACCGCCATGAGCGTGCTCTTCGAGCCGGCCGCAGCAATCGCTTCTTTGGGTGGCCGAACGGTGCCTCTCGGGCACCCGCTAGCGGTACACGTCGAACGCGTCCGGGTTCAAGGCGAAGGAAACGCAGTCCCGTCCGGCGCGTTTGCTGTGATACATCGCCGCGTCGGCCGTCTCGAGCAGCGCGCTCGCAGTGCCGGCGTCGTAGGGATACGTCGCGACGCCGACGCTCGCGCTCACCTTCGCGTCCACGCCGAAATCGCACTCGCGGACCGCCCGGCAAAATCCCTGCGCTCGCTCGATCGCGACGGTCTTCTGCACGCCGCAGACGATCGCGCAGAACTCGTCGCCGCCGTTACGAGCCGTGAGGTCGACGCCGGGTACGGTGTGGGCTCGCAAGAGTGCCGCCATGCGCTGCAGCACCACGTCTCCGGCGGCGTGGCCGAAGGTATCGTTAACATGTTTGAAATTATCCGTGTCGACGAACCACAGTGACAGCGTTCCGTTGCCCGTGAGGCGCGCCCGCGCGATCTCCTGCTCCAGCCGGATGCGAAAGGCGCGGGGCGTCAGGAGCCCCGTCAGCCCGTCGAAGGTCGCGTCGGCACGATCGGCCTCGCGATCTGCCGCGAGCGCGTACGGCTGCGCAGCCAGCTCGATCGTGCGCACGAGAGCCTCGACGTTCCCAAGCGGCTGCGAGGCCGCCGACGCCGCATAGACCACGGCGCATCCGTCGCGTTCGCAGGCCATCGGTGCCGCTAGGGCGCTGCGATCGGTGGGAAGTACCGGCCGCGCATCTCCACAGAGCAGGATGCGATGGCCGGCCGCGGCCGCAAGCGCCGGCAGTACGCGGGAACGGTCGCGGCGCAACCGCGCTCCGGCGAACTCTCCCGTCCGCCGGCCGCCCGCGTGGACGCACAGCAGATCTTCGCCGGCAGGCGCGAAGACGAGCACCGCATCGATCGCAGGTTCCAGCGCCCGCAAGGTTCGATCCATCTCCGAGAGGACCGCATCGCTGCCCTCGCGCGATGCCGCCATCAGCGCGCGCGCCGCATGCAGTAGGGCCGTTTCGCTCGCCTGCTGCCGCTCTAGGTGGCGAGCCGTACGCGCGCCGCGGCAATGGGTCCGCGCAAGTACAGCGAGGAGAAAGACGACGAGGGCGACAAGCGTGAGCACAGTCGCGTACACGCTGAGGATAGTACCCATCGAACGCATTTACCGGCCAACGCTCCCGGCGGCCGCCGCGGTCGCCAATCAGCACGGCATCGCGCTACGCGCCCAGGGAAGGCGGAACGAGGCGCTGGCAGCGTTGCGGGATGCCGTCGCGCGCTTTCCCGATCTCGCGGAGTTACGCAGCAATCTCGCCCTCGTGCTCGATGAATCCGGAGAGACCGAAGCGGCGCTGCGAACCTACGCCGAGGCACTCGCCATCGCGCCCGAACTCGCCGCGGCCGAGATCGGCATGGCCGCCATATTGCTGCGCGGCGCGCGAACCGGAGAGGCGAAGGAGCGCTACCTGCGCGTATTAGGGCGCGAGCCCGACA
>JAJXWN010000112.1 GCA_021781595.1 bacterium
TCTCATCGCGAAGGTGCGCGTCTTCGCGCGGCGCGGATCGCATGGGCGTGCCCTTCCTGGAGCTCCGCCGCCTCCGGGGCGGCGGCTACGCCACGCGGGCTTCGAGTGCGTTGCAATCGGCACCTCGACGGGAGGTCCGGTGGCGCTCGGGCGCGTGCTTGCGCGCATGCCTGCCACGTTTCCGCTACCGATCGTCGTCGTGCAGCACATGCCGTCGGGCTTTACGCGCCCCTTTGCCGAACGCCTGAACGCACAGAGCCGCCTCGAGATCGCCGAAGCGCGCAGCGGCATGCAACTGAGGCCCGGCCTCGCGATCATCGCGTCGGCGGGCAGGCAGTTGCGGCTCTTTCGCTCGCGCGCAGGTGTCGAGGTCTCGCTCGAGGACGATACCGCCGGCTCGGTCCACGTGCCGAGCTTTGACGTCATGGCGTCGGAGGTCGCCGGCGTCTACGGCGGCGCGAGCGTCGGCGTCGTCATGACCGGCATGGGGCAAGACGGCTTAGTCGGCTTGCGTCTGATTCATGACCGTGGTGGTTTCGTAGTCGGGCAGGATGCGGCCAGCTGCGTCGTCTACGGCATGCCGCGTGCCGCCGCCGACGCCGGTCTGGTCGACGCCGTCGTGCCCCTCGAGGAGATCTCGGGTTACCTGTGCGAGTTGACGCGCTCTGTTTTGCCTAACGAGTAGGAGCGGCGCACCGCGCGCTGCAAATATCAGGGTGGAGAGCGGCGGCGTCCCCTGGGGCGCCCTCCGGAGCGTGGAGCGTGGATGAAGTTGACCCGTAGTTCGGAGCGCTATGTCATCGGCGGCGTCGAACTTACACGAGAAGAGATCGTTCACAAGTATTTGCACCTGGTGAAGTATGTAGCCGGGCGCATCTCGGTCAACCTTCCCCCCAACGTTGAAATCAACGACCTGATAAACGACGGAATCCTCGGCCTCATCGACGCGATCGAGAAGTATGACGACGAGCGCGGGGTCAAATTCGAAACCTACGCCATCACGCGGATCAACGGTGCCATTCTCGATGCGTTGCGTTCGCTCGATTGGGTCCCGCGCGCCGTTCGGCAGCGCGCCCGCGAAGTCGAACGCGCCTATCAGGATCTCGAAGCCGAGCTCGGACGGGTTCCCAGCGACGACGAACTGGCCGTTCGTTTGAGCATCTCGCACAAGGATCTCGATACGTTGCGCCAGCGCATCCGCGGCACCTCGGTCCTCTCCCTCGAGGAGTTTCTGCCGAACGAGCGAGGCTACGAGATTCCACTCGTCGATACGCTGAAAGACGCCGAAAACGACGTTAGCCTCGCGGTCGAGCAGCGCGAGGTCAAAGCGGCGCTGGTGCGAGCCGTCGAGGGTTTGCCGCCCCAAGAGAAGACCGTCATCACACTTTACTACTTTGAGGGCCTAACGCTTAAAGAGATCAAGGGCGCGCTGAACGTCTCGGAGTCGCGGGTCTCGCAGATCCACGCCCAAGCCGTCATCCACCTCCGGCAGAGGTTGCGGGAGCTGCGCGCGGACCTTGGCTATCGTGATGGCGACCCCGGCGTAAAGCAGAAATACCTGCGGAAGACCGGGGAGTCGACCGATATAGGTAAAGCAGGTTAAGTAAAGGGGAGAGAGCGGGCGACATGGCCATCCGGCCGGCAGACCTCCAGCTCGCGTACATCGCCGCTCCGCAGAATGCGGCAGTCTTGGGCAACGCACAAAACGCGCCGCAAGTGGCGCAGCAGGCTGCCCAGTCGGCGTTTGCGGCGCAGTTCGAGCAGCGAGAAGAGTCCGTCAACGAACCGGGCAAGGCTGAAGGCAATCGCGTGAGCGCCCGGGAGGACCACGATCCCGAACGTGACGACGGAGACGGTTCGCCAGGGCAGCGCCGGCAGGGCGCCTCTCGCGAAGAGCCGCCCGAGGCCACCGGGCCGCTGGGCCTCGCCGGCGGCGGTGCGCACTTCATCGACGTCACGGCCTAGTCCGCCGCCCGGCACGGTTACCCGAAGATGGATCCGCCACGCTTTCCGCCGTTGCCCGTTACTGCCGGGGCGACCACGGCACTCGACTTGGGCGTCGCTGCCGAGGTCGTGCAGGCGCAGATCGCCGTCGGCGATCTGCTTGCCGCCGAGATACTAGCGCCGCAGGGCGGTTACGATCTGATTCAGATCCTCGGCCGTCAGATTACGGCGCAGCTGCCGCCGGGCGTTAATCCTGGCCAGACACTGCTGCTCCAGGTCTCGGCCTTTGCAGGCAACCGGATCCTCGTCCGCAATTTGGGGCTCATCGACCCGAATAATCCGCCGGCGACCGTTACGGCAGATCTCCCGCCGGCGAGCCCACAGACGGCGGCGCTCGTCACCGTCGCGCGCCCAGGCGCACTCCTGCCCAGCACAGCGCCGCCGCCGGCAGCATCTGTGACCGCCGGTGTGGCCGTTGCGCCTCCAGTGACCCCACCGCGCGCGGTCTTTGTGGCGGCGTCGGTTCGGCCAACGCCACGCGATTCGCCCGCAGGGGCCGCTCCGCCGGCGGACCGAGCCGGCCGCAGCGGCCCTGCCGCGGATCGCGCCGCGCCGCTGGATCCGCTCGAAGCGCGGATCGCCGCATCGCGTACCGCCGTGCCTGTAGTGCCCACGCCTTTGCGCGAACCTCCGGCGGCGCCGCATGTGAAAATGCAGCGCGAACCGCCCGCAGGGCTCGTAACCGGGCGCCCGCCCTCCGGTGCGCGAGCCGTACCCGGCTCGCCCGATGCAGAGCTTGAATCTCTGCGCGTTCCACGAACGCCGGTGACGCTAGCTGCGTCGCGGCTGCTGTCGGTCGCTGCGGAACGTTTGCCCGAGCTCTTCGTGCGCTTGGAATCTCTGCTGCCCCGGGGCGGCGGCGACGAGCACGTCTCGACGCTACGCACGCTTCTGAGTTTCGTCGCTCGCTTGAACCCGGCCGACGAGCGGGCGTTCGCGCAGCAGATCTCGGCGTACGTCGGCAACGTCCTGGAAGGCTTCGAACCGAAACTCGCTGGCGCAGCGCGCGCGCGTCTCGCAGCCGCGGGGCAGCTGCGTTCACCGGCACCGGCAACGGCACCGGTAGTCGCGCAGGCGAAAGCCGTCGAAAGGACGCTTGCCGCCCAGAGCGATCTGAAGGCGCTCGTGCTCGCGCTCGCGCGCGAACCGAGCGCGCCGCAATCGCCCGAGCTCGCACAAGCGTTGAACGAGACGCTGACGATGCTGACCGCGGCCCAACTCAATACGCTTTCGGCCAGCGCCGGCACGCCGGATGCGATCGGCCTCGCGCTTCCGGTGTTCTATCATCCCGGCGGCCGGCCGGCGACGGTACGCATCTCGCGCGACGCGCCCGGCAGGCGGGAGAAGATGGACGCCGACAACTTTCACGTCGCGTTCATACTCGACACCGCTTCGTTGGGGACCGTCGCGATCGATCTGGAGACCGTTGGGCGCTCGGTACGCGTAAACGTCAAGACCGAGCGCCCAAGAAGCGCGGAACGTTTCGGCGCGACGCTCGGGGAACTGCGCGAGCGCCTCGAACGGCTGCGTTACCGCGTCGCATCGGCCGACGCCGCGGTCGCATCGCGCCGCGCTCACGCCGCGGCGCCGCGCGGAGAGCCGCCTGCCCAGCCGCCGCCAAATCGCCTGGATTTCCACGCATGAGCGATCGCTTTTTCGATTTTCGCAAAAAGGTCGCGCGGCGCCCAGCGGCAGCGGCGTTGAAGTACGATCCGGTCAAGCCCGAACCGCCCGAGGTCGTGGCGAGCGGCAGCGGTACGATCGCCGAGGAGATCGTGCGCCTCGCGAAAGAGCACGGCGTCCCGCTACACGAAGACGCCGGACTCGTCGAAGCACTCGCCCGGCTGGATCTCACCGAGTATATTCCGCGCGAGCTCTACGCGGTCGTCGCAGAGGTCCTCGCGTACGTTTACCGCGTCGACGCCGGGCAGCCATAACCGCTGGGGAGCGCCTTGCTCCTTTCGAATGGCAGCGCACGTGAGAGGCTGCGCGCTACCGCGCACCGAAACGCCGCAATGGAGGAACGGAAGGCAATGAAAAGACTTCTCTCGATCGTGACGGTACTCGGTTTTGCACTGTCGTGCGCGAACCCGGCTCTAGCCGCGCGAATCCCGAAATTCGATCACGTCGTCATCATCATGCTCGAGAACCACGGCAACACGAGCATCGTCGGGAACCCGAATGCTCCGCAGATCACGAAGTTCGCGAAGACCTACGGCTACGGGGCCGAGTATTATGGCGTGACGCATCCGAGCCTCCCAAATTACATCGCGCTGACGTCGGGCAACAACTGGTACAGCAACAGCGACAACCCGGCGCAGCGCTTCAATCACGTCAACATCGTCGATCAGTTCGAAGCGCACCACATTTCGTGGAAAGCGTACATGCAGAGCCTCCCGAGCGCCGGGTACGATGGCGATTTCGCGCCGGCCGGAGCGAAGGACCCGCTCTACGTCATCCGCCACGATCCCTTCATGCTCTACCGCGACGTTCGCCGCAGTCCCGCTCGCCGCAAGCACGTCGTGCCGTTGCGGCAACTCTCCAAGGACCTGAGCGCCGGGGATCTTCCGCAGTACGCTTGGATCAGTCCGAACGTCTGTCACGACATGCACGGCATGGACGGTCGCGCCTGCCCTTATAGCAACGATGCGAAGCTGAAGCGTCTGGGAGACGAGTTCGTTGCGACGTGGGTTCACCGCATCATGTCGTCCAAGTCGTGGACGAAGCGCTCGGTCATCTTCATTACGACCGACGAAACCGATTACGATGGCGGGAACAAGGCCACCGGCGGGTGGCTGAATGCCTACGGTTGCTGCGATTCACCGAGCGTGCCCAAGGGCGCGCCGTTCTTTCCGTCCGGCGGCATGTACGGCGGTGGTCTCATACCCCTCGTCGTCATCAGCGGCGTCGGCAAGCCCCACTTCGTATCGCACCGCAAGTACAACCACTACGCGATGCTCCGCACGATCGAGGAATCATGGGGTCTACCGTTCCTTGGCATGGCCGGCGACAACATCAACGTCCACGCGATGAGCGATTTTTTCATCCAGCGCTAATCGTTTCTCACGCGCTTCCCGTCACCCGCGTGGTGACAGGTCCGTTTGCACTTCCCCCGAACGCACGACACGCGTCATGAGTTGGCTGTCTCGACTAAGAGCGACGTTCGGCCGAACGCGCGAAGCGTTCTCCGGCGTGGAATCGCTGGGGCGGGCGAAGAAGCCCATCGCGGCCGAGTTCTGGGAGGAGTTCGAGGACCTGCTGTTGCTAGCGGATTTCGGCGTTCCCACCACGCAAAAAATCGTCGGTGGGCTGCAGCTGGTCGCTAAGCAAGAGCAGTGGCGGACGAGCGACCAGGTGGTAACGCGTTTCCATAAAGACGTCGAACGCTTCTTGACGCTCCCCAACCCTGGGCTCGATCTCACGCGCAAGCCGTCGGTCCTGCTGGTTGTCGGCGTCAACGGAAGCGGTAAGACTACGACGATCGGCAAGATTGCGATCTCGTTGCGCGCGACGGGTAAGCGCGTGCTGCTCGTTGCGGCCGACACGTTCCGTGCCGCGGCGGCCGAACAGCTCGCGATCTGGGCGGAGCGCAGCGGTTGCGATTTCCTGCGCGGCAACGACGGCGCAGACCCAGCGTCGGTCGTATTCGACGGCGTACAGAAGGGCAAAGCGCGCAGCGCCGACGTGATTATCATCGATACGGCCGGTCGCCTGCAGACGAAAACTAACCTGATGGAAGAGTTGAAGAAGATGCGCCGCATCATCGAGCGCGAGCTCGGCGAGCCGCCGGCGGAGACATTACTCGTCGTCGACGGAACCACCGGCCAGAACGCAATCTCGCAAGCGCGGCTCTTCAACGAAGCGACGCAGCTTACCGGCGTCGTGGTCACCAAACTCGACTCTACGGCCAAGGGCGGCATCCTGGTCGCAATCGTCGATGCACTGGAAGTACCGATCAAATTCGTCGGCGTCGGCGAGTCGGCCGATACCCTGCGCCCCTTCGTTCCGGCCGAGTTCACGCAAGCGATCTTCGAATCGGCGTAAGGTCCTCGACAGCCTTAGGATGACACAGGACCCTGCCGTCCTGAGGCTGTCGAAGGCGTGATAATCGAACAGGAGTTCGATGCTCGCCCCCGAAAGGCCACTCCTAAGCGCAACGAAGCGCATCGAAAAGGCGAAATGCCACCCAGTTGGCACCCGGATCCTATAGCGTGATATTCATAACGGCGGCACCGAACGACAACGATGGAATGGAGAAGAAGATGGCAGCGCAAGACGACCGGCAGGTAGCCCTCACCAACGCCCTCGCCCAGATCGAACGCCAATTCGGCAAGGGCTCGATCATGCGGATGGGCGATTTCCAGGAGCGGATGTCGTTCGAGGTCGTCTCTTCGGGCTCGATCGCGCTCGATCTCGCGCTCGGCGTCGGCGGTTTCCCTCGCGGGCGCGTCGTCGAGATCTACGGTCCGGAATCCAGCGGTAAGACGACCCTTGCCCTGCACGCGATCGCCGAGGCGCAGAAGACCGGCGGCACCGCCGCGTTCATCGACGTCGAGCACGCGCTCGACCCCACCTACGCCGCCGCGCTCGGCGTCGACCTCGACAACCTGCTCGTCTCTCAGCCGGATACCGGCGAGCAGGCGCTCGATATCGCCGAGATGCTCGTACGCAGCAACGCCGTCGACGTCGTCGTCGTCGACTCGGTCGCCGCGCTGGTCACGAAGGCCGAGCTCGAAGGGGACATGGGCGATACGCACGTCGGCCTGCAGGCGCGCTTGATGTCGCAGGCGCTACGCAAACTCACCTCCGCGATCTCGCGCAGCAAGACGATCATGATCTTCATCAATCAGCTGCGCGAAAAGGTCGGCGTCATGTTCGGCAGCCCCGAGACCACCTCCGGTGGCCGCGCGCTCAAGTTCTACGCCTCGATCCGCCTAGACGTGCGCAAGCTCGAACAGATCAAGATCGGGCAAGAGGTCGTCGGAACGCGGACGCGGGTCAAGGTGGTGAAGAACAAAGTCGCGCCGCCGTTTCGCCAGGCGGAGTTCGATATTACCTATGGCCGCGGCATCAGCAAGATGGGCTCGATTCTCGATGTCGCACTCGAGCGGAACATCGTCGGCAAGAGCGGTTCGTGGTACACCTACGGCGAGACGCGCATCGGTCAAGGGCGCGAGAACGCAAAATCGTACCTCGAAGAGCACGTCGATCTG
>JAJXWN010000113.1 GCA_021781595.1 bacterium
GGAATTCGCGTACCGAACGGGGACGAGCCTGCGCATTATCGGCTTGCGCAGCGGTCTGGGAACGCACGTCGGTGGTGAAAACGTTAATCCCGATTAATATGAACCGGATTCGTTGACGCGCTGGGGCGCGCGTGATACGGTTCCTGCACATGCCGACAGCGACTCGACTGCTCGTACGCGTACTCCTTACTAGGCGGTTCCGTTTGGATCCGTGCAGATCGGCCTTTGCGTAAGACTCTGATGAAGAAAGACGCAGGAGCCCCCGCCGGTCCGGCGAGGGGCCTTTTTCTTGGAAGAGGGGAGATGCGGTGATTGCCGAGCGAGCCGAGCGAGCCCAGCGTACCGGCGCGCGGGTCGTTCTTGACGCGATTTGGGCCGAGGGCGTCGAGGTGATCTTCGGCTACCCGGGCGGCGCGATCATGCCGCTTTACGATGCGCTCTTCGGACACCGGCTTCGCCACGTTCTGGTTCGCCACGAGGCCGCGGCGGTATTTGCAGCGGGCGGATACGCACGCGCTAGCGGCAAGGTCGGCGTCTGCGTGGCGACATCTGGTCCCGGTGCCACGAATTTCGTTACCGGGATCCTCGATGCCATGATGGACAGCATTCCACTCGTCGCCATCACGGGCCAGGTCAGCACTGCCCTGATGGGGACCGACGGCTTTCAAGAAGCCGACATCACCGCAATTACGCATGCGATCACCAAGCGCAACCTCGTCGTGCGCAACGCGCGCGAGCTCTTGCCCGCGTTGCGGACGGCGTTTCGATTGGCGCGCGGACCGCGCCCGGGACCCGTGTTACTCGATCTGCCGACCGATGTCTTGAAAACGATCGTTCCGGAGCATTCGGCGCCGATTCGTTCGCTTGATTCGAGGACATTGCCCCGTGCCTCGCCCGCGGCGGTTACCGCGACCGTCGAATTGATTCGCAGCGCAAGGCAGCCCGTTGCGATAATCGGCGGCGGCGTGCGTGCTGCGGATGCGAGCGCGGTCTACCGGCGTTTCTGCGAGCGGGTGCGCCTGCCGCACACGGCGACCATCAACGGATTGGGCGCCGCCGATCCGCAGGACGAACACTTTCTCGGGATGCTCGGAATGCACGGGTGGAAGGCCGCCAATCTCGCCGTCGCGCAGGCCGATCTCATCTTGGCTTTTGGCATGCGGTTCGACGACCGCGTGACGGGGCCGCCCAATCGCTTCGCCCCCGGCGCGCAGATCGTTCACGCCGATATCGACAGCAGCGAATTTGGAAAGATCGTTCGCGCGGACGTGTGCCTGCACGGCGATCTGCGCGAAACGCTCCGCGAGTTGGTCGCGGCGCTCGATGGACAGCGGATTCCCACGTTCGACGACTGGTGCGAGCGCGTGCGCGCACTCGGAGGACCACTGCCGCGCGACCGATCTCAATCGGGGAGGCTCAGCGCTACCGATGCAATCGGTGAACTCTTCGAACGGCTAGCGCCGGACGCCATCGTGGCAACCGATGTGGGCCAACATCAAATGTGGGCCGCGCAGCGCGCGCGCCCGGCGCATCCACGCAATTTTCTGACCTCTGCAGGTTTGGGCACGATGGGCTTCGGCCTTCCTGCGGCGATCGGTGCGGCCTTCGTTCCTGGGGGACGCCCGGTGGTGGCGATCGTCGGAGACGGCGGATTTCAAATGTCGCTCGCGGAGCTGGCGACGATTCGCCGCTACGATCTGCCGGTAAAGATCGTGCTCATCGACAATCGCAACCTCGGCATGGTGCGGCAATGGCAGCAGTTATTCTACGACGCCCGTTATTCGGCGACGAACCTGAGCGATAACCCGGAGTTCTGCGAGATCGCGCACGCGTACGGGATACGCGCGGAATCCGTGGGGGTACCGGAGGATCTCGCCGGCGCTCTCAAGCGGCTGATCGCGCATCCATCGGCGATGCTGTTGCACTGCGCCTGCTATCCCGAGGAGAACGTCTGGCCGATCGTACCGGCCGGCCAGGCGATGCACGAGATGATGGAGGCGGAGCGATGATTGCAGCGTTCAACGTACGCGACGGTAGGATCCTCGCGCGTCTCATTCATCTGGCGCACCGATTCGGCTGCGTCTATACGCGTGCGGAAGCATTGCAGCGCGATGGCTCGTTTCGCGTTCGTATCCATCTCGACGGTCCCTCTGAGGCGCTCGCGCGTCTGCGTATGCAAATAGACAAACTCGCTCGGGAAGACAAGGAGAACAACCCATGAAGGTATTCTACGACCGCGATGCGGACCGCCGCGTGCTCTCGAACAAGACGATTGCCGTGATCGGCTACGGCAGTCAGGGGCGCGCCCACGCGCGTAACCTGCACGACTCCGGTGTCGATGTCGTCGTGGGTTTGCGGGCGCATTCGCGATCCGAAGCGATCGCACGCGAAGACGGCTTGCGCTTCGCGAGCGTCGAAGAAGCAACCGCGATGGCCGACGTCGTCATGCTGTTGGTTCCCGACGAAGAACAACCGGCCGTCTATTTGCACTCCGTCGGCGACCGTTTGCGCCCGAACGCTTATCTTGCGTTCGCACACGGGTTCGCCATCCATTTCGGGACCGTTGTCCCACCGAAAAACGCTAACGTGTTCATGGTCGCCCCGAAGAGCCCCGGGCGGCTCGTGCGCTCGGAATATGAAGCAGGCCGCGGCACCCCTTGCTTGATCGCCGTGCACCAAGATCCGTCCGGAAACACGCGCGAGCTGGCGATCGCGTATGCCGCTGCCATCGGCGGCGGGCGAGCCGGGATTCTCGAGACGACGTTCAAAGACGAAACCGAGACCGATCTGTTCGGAGAGCAGGCCGTGTTGTGCGGCGGCGTCTCGGCGCTCGTTACGGCGGGTTTTGAGACGCTCGTGGAGTCGGGCTACGCGCCGGAGATGGCGTACTTCGAATGTTTGCACGAACTCAAGTTGATCGTCGATCTCATGCACGAACGGGGCATCGGTGGCATGCGTGAGGGGATCAGTAACACCGCCGAGTACGGCGACTACACGCGCGGACCGCGCATCGTCGGAGAAGAGGTGCGCAAGGCGATGCGGACGGTGCTCGGCGAGATTCAGGACGGGAGTTTCGCGCGCGAATGGGTGCGAGAACATGCGGCCGGCTCCGGTGGATTCGATCGCTTCCGCGAAGCTGCGCGGTCGCATCCGATCGAGCAGGTCGGCGAACGGTTGCGGGCGCTGATGCCGTGGTTGGCGCCGCAGGACGACGAGCTGAAGTTTCGCGTATGTTGAAACCCCGAAGCGCTGCGCTCACGGAGGGGCCTCAGCGCGCCGCGGCGCGGGCGATGTTCAAGGCGATCGGGTTTATGGACGGCGATCTGGCAAAGCCGATCGTCGGCATCGCCAACACGTGGACGGAGACGATGCCGTGCGGGTACAACCTGCGCGAACTCGCCGAACACGTGAAGGCCGGCGTTCGTGCTGCCGGCGGAACGCCGATGGAATTCAACACGATCGCCATCAGCGATGGAATCGCGATGGGAACCGAGGGGATGAAAGCCTCGCTGGTCTCGCGTGAAGTGATCGCGGATTCGATCGAACTCTGTGGGCGCGGCTATCTCTTCGATGCGATGATCGGGCTGGTCGGTTGCGACAAGACGATTCCCGCGGCCGCGATGGCGTTCGCTCGCCTAAACGTCCCGTCGGTCGTGCTCTACGGCGGCCCGATCGCTCCGGGAAATCTCGACGGCCGCGATTTGACGATCGTCGACGTCTTCGAGGCGATCGGCGCCTGCGGGGCAGGCACGATCGACGAGGCGGAACTCAAACGCATCGAAGACCACGCATGTCCCGGCGCCGGCGCATGCGGCGGGCAATATACGGCCAATACGATGGCCATGGCGCTCGAGATGCTCGGTCTCTCCCCGTTAGGAAGCTCGAGCGTCGGTGCGACTGATATGCGTCGCGAACAGGTCGGGCGGGCAGCCGGAGCGCTCGTCATGGATCTTCTGGAGCGAAACGTGGTGCCGCGCGATCTCTTGACGCGAGAAGCCTTCGAAAATGCAATCGCGCTCGTGACAGGCACCGGGGGTTCGACGAATGCCGTACTGCATCTCATCGCAATTGCGCGGGAAGCCGGCGTCGTTTTGAAGTTGGATGAGTTCGATCGCATCAGCCGGCAGACGCCGGTCATCGCGGATCTTCGGCCGGCCGGACAGTATGTTGCGCTTGACGTGGATCGGGCCGGCGGAACGGCGCTCATCATCAAGCGCCTCGTCGAGGGCAATCTCGTCCATGGCGGAGCTTCCACGGCGCATGGAACGACGCTCGAGAAAGCCGTGGCGACCGTCGTCGAATCGCCGGGGCAGCGCGTCATCGCCACCGCCGGCCGCCCGTTCAAACCTAACGGGGGCCTGGCGGTCTTGCGCGGCAACGTCGCGCCCGACGGCGCGATCATGAAATTCGCCGGCTTCACCCGGACGCGGCACGAGGGGCCGGCGCGCGTCTTCGATTGCGAAGAAGACGCCATGCGTGCCGTGATGGAAGGACGCATCGTCGCGGGCGACGTGCTCGTCATTCGCTACGAAGGGCCAAAAGGCGGGCCGGGGATGCGCGAAATGCTCGGGGTTACCGGCGCGATCGTGGGTGCCGGCCTCGGCCCCGACGTAGCCCTGGTCACCGATGGCCGGTTCAGCGGCGGCACGCGCGGATTCATGCTCGGCCACGCCGCGCCCGAAGCCGCGGTCGGCGGACCGATTGCGGCATTGCGCGACGGCGACGTCATTACGATCGATATCGCGGCACGCCGCATCGACGTCGCGGTCGAGGACGCTTTGCTGCGCGAACGCCTGCAGAGCTGGGTTGCTCCGCCAGGGCGCTACACCGGTGGGGTGTTTGCGAAATACGTTGCACTCGTCGGGTCGGCCGCGGACGGCGCAGTGACCAGCGCGCGTCATCTTCGATGATCGCATCGGCGCAACGCGAATTCGTCTGGCTCGATGGTGCGATTCGCGACGCCGACGACGTTGCGATTCAGCCGTTCACGCACGCGTTGCACTACGGGTCGGCGGTGTTCGAGGGAATACGCGCCTACGAAACGCCCTGGGGAACGGCTGTATTCCGGTTACGCGATCACGTCGAGCGCCTCTTTCGCTCGGCCGAGGTTTACGGGCTCGCTATCCCGTTTACGGTTCGCGATCTTTGCGAAGCGGTCGTGGAGACGCTGAAATCCAACGCGTTCTCGTCGGGCTACATCCGGCCGCTAGTCTTCTTCGGACAAAAAGGCATCTCGCTCGCCCCACGCGACAATTGCCCGACGCGTGTCTTGATCGCGCTTCGGTCGCTGAACGGATCCCTGATCGGCGACGATCCGCGCGGCGCACGCGTGACGATCTCACCATATCAGAAAACGCCATCGCGGTCGCTTCCATCCACCGTGAAGGCAAGCGGGCATTATACTAATTCGATTTTGGCCCTGCAAGAGGCATTCGGGCGTGGTTTCGACGAGGCGATACTCCTCAACGACCGCGGAGAGATCGCCGAGGGCAGTGGCGAGAACGTCTTCATCGTCCGCGACGGCGTGCTCTATACGAACGATGAATCCGCCGACGTGCTCCTTGGGATCACGCGGGCCACAGTGATCGACTTGGCGCGCGATCTCGGCATCGGCGTGCGAATCGAAGCGCTCACGATCGACTCCTTTCTCGGTGCCGACGAAGCGTTCCTCACGGGCACGGCATCGGAGGTCATGCCGATCTCTGAGGTTGATGGCGCGCAGTTCCCATCTGCACGCCCGGTTACGGCATCCCTGCGCTTGGCGTACCTGAAGGCGACGCGCGGTCAGAATCGGCGGCGCGAGCGCTGGCTGCTATACGTGTGAGAACGGCGCTCCGTTCGGCCGCCGCCGCGACCGCGGAGATCAGCGTGCCCCGCAGACGCCCGTCTTCCAGGCACGCGAGCGCGTCGATCGTGCAGCCGGCCGGCGTGGCCACGCGGTCGCGCAGCTCCGCGGGGTGAAGGTGCGTGCTCAAAACGAGCTGCGCGGAGCCGAGAACCGTCTGCGCGGCGAGCAGCTTAGAGATATCCCTGGGTAGACCTTGCTTCACGCCGCCGTCGCTTAGGGCTTCGATGATCGTGTAGACGTACGCCGGCCCGCATCCGCTGAGCGCGGTTACGGCATCGAAATGCCGCTCTTCGACGACGACGGTCTTGCCGATCGCATCGAAGAGACGGGTAACGAGATCGCGCGCTGCGGCGGTCCAGGCGGGCGGAAAGCAGAGGGCCGTCATCCCTTCGCCGATCTGACATGGAAGATTCGGCATCGCCCGCGCGACCTTCGCGTTACCGGCATGTTTGCAGAGCGTGTCGATATCGAGCCCGGCACAGGTTGAAACCACGAGATGCTCGGGCCCGAGTCCGGGACGCAGGTCCTCAAGGATCGCCGTTGCGTGCTGAGGCTTGATGCAGAAGAAGACCAGTCGCGCCCGCCGCAACAACTCGCGATTACCGGCACACGGTGTTACGTACGCCGGCATGGCGCCTTGGCGCCGCGTCCCGAGAATCTCGAGATCCGGGAGTGCGGCGTGCAGGCCCTCCGCGATGGCCGTGCCGATCGTTCCTAGTCCGATGATTCCTACGTTTTCCATGATGACTCTCCATACCAGAGAAAACGTGCGGCTGTCAAATGGATGTTAGCGATTAATCTTCGTTAATGCGTTGACCGGCCGTGCGCCGCCGTGATAGCGTAGTCGAAGATGCCCGTCGTCCGGATCGGTCGAGGTTGCTCCCTGCAGAACGCGATAAACATTCGACCAAGCAGAAGCCCCCGCCCGTCCGGCGGGGGCTTCTGCTTTAACGAGGAGCATGACTAGCCGTGAGAGCGATCGAGATATTCGATACGACCTTACGTGACGGCGAGCAGTCGCCGGGCGCGGCGATGAGCGTAAGCGCGCGCTTGAGGATCGCTAAAATGCTCGATGCCGCGGGCGCGGACACGATCGAAGCGGGGTTCCCGGCCGCCTCATCCGTCGTAGCAGAGAGCGTCGCGCAGATCGCGGCAGCGGTACGCTCCTCTCGCGTTGCGGCGCTCGCCCGTTGCACCCGGGGAGATATCGACGCGGCAGTGACGAGTTTACGCGGCACCGAGCGCTCGCGCGTTCACGTCTTTCTGGCGACCTCAGACATTCATTTACAACGCAAGTTGTGCATCTCTCGCGCACGTGCGCTTGAATTAGCCGTCGAGAGCG
>JAJXWN010000114.1 GCA_021781595.1 bacterium
CAATGGTCTGCTGGGCGCGCATGTATTTGAAGGCACACAGCCTCCTGCAAGTGCTCGCCGGCGCACTGCTAGGCGCGAGTTCGGTCGTGCTCTTTTTCTGGGGCTTTCATATCGTCAAGTTCTGATCGGCTGCCGGGCGAGGCGTTCGACGCGCGGATCCGGGTCGCCGATTATGCGGACGACGTTGGCACGAAAGGCGTCGGCGTCTGCGTTCGTAACGTAACGCGCGAGGCCGCTGCCGGTGCCGAACCTCAGTTCGTCGGCCAGCAGCACGGCGCGCTCCGCCTGCACGACCGCCGGATCGAGCCGCGCAGTCCCCGCACCGAGCGCAGCGGCAAAGTGCGCGTCGAGAATCGGATAGTGCGTGCATGCTAGCACGACCGCGTCGAGATCTCGGGGCAGTCCTTCGCACGCGCGACGAACGGCTGCGCGCGGCTCCTCCCCTTCCACCCGGCCCGCTTCGACGAGCGGAACCAACTCCGGTGCAGCGACTTCGACGACGCTCGCACCCGGAACGCGCGCGCGAATCTTACGGCCGTACGCACCGCTGCTCGCGGTAGCGGCGGTCGCTACCACGCCGATGCGCCGATAGCCCGCGCGCTCCACGGCGATCGCCGCGGAATCGATCAGATCGAGCACGACGGCTCGCGTCGCCGGCCACCCGTAACGGTCGGCAATGGCGCACGACGTATTGCAGCCCATGACGATCGCATCGACATTCTGTTCGTCGAGCCAGCGCAGGTTGTGCCGCAGTAGCCCCCGCAGGTCCTCGGGCGAGCGATTGCCATACGGCACGTGTGCTTGGTCGGCAAAGAAGACCAGATCGGCGGTGGGCAGCAAAGAGCGAACTCGGCGGACGACGGTCAATCCGCCGAGGCCTGAGTCGAACAGACCGAGCATGGCCGCGTCGTTCGTTTGCCCGGCGCCGGTTACCCTTTGAGGCGGCGCGGCGCTATCTGTCTCCGACCGGCGGCGGGGGCGGCGCTCCCGCGTAGTCGCCGATGCCGTCGGCAATCGCCTGCGCGACCTTTTGGCGGAACGCCGGTGAAGCGAGCCGCTTGTAATCGTCCGGGTTGGAAAGAAAGGCCGTCTCGACGAGAATCGCGGGCATGTGCGCGTGCAGCGTCACGTAAAGCCGGCTCTTGACGGTCCCGTCGTCGCGCGTCCCCAGCTCGGCGATGAGGCGCCGCTCCACGGCTTGGGCGAGAGGAACGTCGGAAGGCTTGGAATAGTACGTCGTCGTGCCGCTCGGTCCGGCGTTGATGTAGCTGTTGACATGGATGGAGACGAACATGGCGGCCCCCGCGTCGTTGGCGATGTTGTCGCGCGCCTGCAGCTCGGCGCGCGCCGAGTCGTTCGGTTTGTAGACGTCCCGGTCGGTCGTGCGCGTCATCTTGACCTGCCACCCGCGCGCGAGCAAGATATCGCGCAAACGCAGCGCCATATCGAGCGTCAGGTTTTTCTCCTCCAGATCCCCACGAACCGCCCCCGCATCGCTTCCGCCGTGGCCCGGATCGATGACGATCAGCCGCGGGTTGGTAGGAACGTACACCGAAGCGGGGTGCGGCCCGAACTTCCACTCGGAGAGGTCGGCCGGGGGCGTGGCGGCGACCGCGCCAACTTGCGCGCCCGCGCCCGCGATTCCGCCGCCGTCGTGCGGTGCCGCCTCGTCGGCCAGTTGAGTGCCGACGATGATCGCCAGACCGTTCGGGTTCGGTTGCACGTCGACGCTTTCGTACGCCGGAAGGGAGAGCGCCAGCCGCACCGTGTTCGGATCGTTTTGGCTGATGCGAAACATCTGTACGGGACCGCTTCCGGTCGTGTTTTGCGGCGGGACCGCGAGACGCGCGCCGTGCAGGTTGATCCACCAGCGGTTGTCCGGGGGACGCAACCGGTGCCACTCGTACGCAAGGCTGCCGCTCGTGCCGACGGTGATGGTGTACGTGTCGCCGGTCGCTTGCGTTTGGAGCGACGTAACCGCTGCCGATACGGTGGCGGTAGGCTCCGGCGACGCGGCCGCGAGCGTTGCGGGTGCGCCGGCGAACGACATGACGAAATCGCGCTGATCGTCCGTGCCGGGCGGGCCGTGCGCCGATCCCGGCGCCATGACGAGCGTCACCAGCGTTTTTGGGTTACGCACGTCTCCGGCCACGCGGATACCGATCTCGCGCAGCCCCGCGGCCTGGACGATTTGCCTCGGCTCGAGCGTGCTCGCAACGCCGTAGAATTCGAGCACGATGCGATCGGCACTCTGGGAGACGACGCGATAGTCGAGCGGTATCCCGGCGTGCGCGACGAGTTTCGAGCTCGAGCCCGTTCCACGCACGTCGATGGCGGCCAGCTGCGGCTGCAGCACGATCTCGCCGGCGTAGCGAACAGGCGCGAGATCCAGCGCCCTCATCAGTTCGTCGAACGGAACGTACGGCACGCCGTTGCGCACGAACGGTGCGAAACCAGCCTGCTGCGTTACCGGGCCGACGTCGTAGCGAGGATCGCCGACGGCAAAACTGATGATCACCGGCTCGGCCGTCGTAAACAAGACGTAGCGCTCGCGCGGCCCCCACGTGACCGTCGCTCCAAGGCGGTTGAGGAGGTCCTTCAATCCCGGGTCGTCGACCGCTATCGCATACGCGCCGTCTTGACGAACGAGGTTGGGGAAGGCGACTTGGTGGCCGAGCAGCCAAAATATCGGCCGGCCTTGAGCTGAGGCGGGCAGCTGCACCGCGCAAAGCATGCAGAGAACCAGAGCGGCGAACGCGCTACCAGTCCGAACGCCGTAACGGTTGATCGATCTCAAGATGGCCCCCTGGCAGCGTTCCGAGCGTTTTCCCGTCGACGCGAACGGCGACCGCATCGATCCCCGGTAACGCCGTTAAGGTCCAGACGAGTTCCTTGAACTCGCCATCCTCACCGAACGTCCCTCCGGCTTGGTTCTCGACCTCTCGCGAAAGATCGACCGTAACCGCCGATCTATCGACGCGTACGGAGCGCACGTGCGTTCCGGGTGGGAAGCGCACCGCGTCGACGGTGCTTGGCGGCCCGGCGACCGCTTGCGTCGCAGCGTAGAGCGCGGCGTTGCGCAGATGCTCGCGCGCGCTCTCGCCGGGCTCGGGCGGCCGCATTGAAACGCTCCACGGGACTTCGGACGTTCCGTCGATCTTCGTGTAGTAGATCGTCACGTGCTCTCCGACGGTGCCGGAAGGGCGGTGCGAAAGAACGAACCACGTCGCCGCCGTAACCGCCACGAGCAGCGCGACTAAGTAGAGAACCCGCGTGTTTCTCACGAGATGAAGCGTTCGCCGATACCGTAGCACCGGCCTTTCGCGTACGCGTCGCGCAATCGATGACGCAGTTGTCAAACCCTCCCCGCCATGTGCCAGCCGAGCCAAACCGTTACGAGTACGAGTGCGAGTCCAAGCGCGCCCAGCAAGATAGGCGCTGCATGCGAGGCCGACCGGTCGCCGATCCTGCGCGCGATGATATACGCGAACATCGCGAGCAGGGCTGCCGCGACGTGCGGCCAGATCGCAGGTGGGAGCGCCTGGTGGGAGGCGCCCAGCATGCCGGCGGCGATCACACCGATGAGCACCTGCAGGCCGATGACGGCGACCATCACGCGCCTGCCGAGCGGCACCCAGCCGAGCGCAAGCGCAAACAGAACCACCAAGAACGCGACGACGAGATGAATTTCGAGAACGATCTCCACGAACGACCTCCGTGACCGGAATCATTCGCGGCCGCGAAGAGCGTTCTTGCTGCGTTACTCCTTCGCGATTGCGTCGAGAACGCGGCCTAAGCCCGCGTTTGCCTCGACCGCGACCGCTCCCAACTCGGCCTTGCCGACAAAACTCATCATGGCATTGGCGTCGACGGCGGATACGACGGTCGCATTGCCGAGCTCCTGTACGACGAGATTACAAGGAAGCAGAAGCCCGATCTGGTTTTCTACCGCGAGCGCGCGATGCGCGAGCCGCGGATTGCAGGCGCCGAGAATCACGTACGGTGGAACATCGGCGCCGATCTTCTCCTTCATGGTCTTCTTGACATCGATCTCGCAGAGCACGCCGAAGCCTTCTTCTTTCAATAGCGCCTTGGCGCGATCGACGGCTTGCGCGTATGGAAGCGTGGTGGTGACGGCACGGCCGTATTTCAACGAGGCGGGGATGTGTGTTTGCATGGTGAGAACCTACCCTTTCTTGATCTGCGTGTAACGAGTTTCACAGTAAGCCTGCCGCGAAGCGCAGTTGCACGACGTTCCGGCGCAACGCCGCCTGCGCGCCAACGAGGGTCTGCCGTGCCGACCGGTCGCCCAACTCGGCATCCTGTAACTCCAGCGCCGTACCCACCCCGCCGCGGTAGCGAACCTGCGCGAGCCGGAGGCTTTCGTCGGCCAGCACGACCAGGCGCTTTGCGGCCTCCACTCTAGCCGAAGACTCGCGAACGTTCAAGTAGGCTTGCCGTACCTGTAGGTCGATGCCGTTTTCAAGATCGAGCACGCCGAGTCGCGCCCGTTCGACGCCCGCGCGCGCCTGGGCTACGCGTCCGGCCGTATACCCGTGGTCGAAGAGCGTCCAGACTGCGTTAAGCCCTACGGAGAACTGGTTGTGATAGCCGCCGGTCACCGCGGGCTGGACGTCTCCGTCGGCGACGGTGACGCCGACGTGCGGCCGGTAGCCCGATCGCGCGTCCGCTATCGCGGCTCGCGCCGCCGTCACCGCGGCGCGCGCCGCCACGAGTTCGCCCCGTTGAACGCGGGCCGACGCAAGCAACGCCTTCAGATCGAACGACGGTGCCGGCGCGCTCAGCGCATCGGTCGGCCGATAGACGGTCGCGAGCGGCACGTCGAGCACGCTATCCAGAGACGTCTGCGCCAGATTTACGCCATTGGCTGCAACGATTTGATTGACTTGTTCGTTGGCCTGCTCGGCCTGCGCGCGCAACAGGTCGGCGCGCGGAATCATGCCCGCAGCCAAGAGTTCGCGCGCTTCCTTGACGTGCGCGCCGGCAACCGCGACGGCGCGGTTCGCGACGGCAGACATCTCGATCGCCGCCGCGACGCCGTAGTAGGCCGTCGTGACGCGCGCGATGACCGCACCTCGGGTCTCACGTTCGCTCGCCTCGGCGGCGGCTACGCCTGCGACGGCCTGGCCCACCCGCGCGGCAGTCAGGCCCCCGTCGTAGAGCGTATACTGCAACGCAACGAGGGGAACGTTCGTAGCGCTTACCGTGCTGAACGGCAGCGCCCCGAACGGCGTGCTGAGCTTCGCCACCGGGTTGACGTATCGGTAATCGTCACGCACGGCAACGCCGGGAAGCTCCGGCGCGCGCGACTGCTGCAACTGCGCCTGCGCGGATTCGACGGCGACTTGGGCCTCGCGGTACTGCAAATTCCGCTTCAGGGCCAGCGCGATAGCGTCGTCGAGAGCGAGCGGCACGGCAGTCGCTTGCGCTTGCGTTTGCGTTTGCGCCTGCGGTTGCGGCCGTGCAAGCGCCGCCGCACCGGAGGAGAGGCTCAAGGCGAGCGCCAGGGCGGCCCCTCGGAGCCATAAACGATTCGTCACACTAATCATATTCCAGCGGTCTCCATTCGGGTGCCGGCGGCTGTGTCGAGCGTAGGGTCGCGCTCTGCTTTCCTTGCAGTTCGCCGTAGGCCCCGGTGAACGCGATCTCGACCCGTTCCACGCGGAACGGTCCGCGCAGCTGAGCGATCGCGTCGATCGCGTCGCCCTCGCCGCGGAAAATCTCCGCGTCGAGTTGCACGATCTCTCCCTTCATCATCCGAGGTAAAGTCGTCGACTCCACGACGAAGCCGTCGAGTTCGGGAAACGTGACGAAGCTCTGCAACGCGGCCGGCTCCTCTGGCAGCGCCGGCGCCGCGGCCGGCAGCGCGGCGGACTTTCGAGTCGCGACGCGAGCGTAGAGCACGGGGATCGCGAGCACTGAGAGCACTGCGGAGGCGGACATGCCGAAGACGAGCGCCCACGCTAGGCCGCTCCACACGGGATCGGCCGCAATGACGATCGAGGAGAGCACGCCGGCTGCGGCGGTTAAGAAAATCGGTCGCGTTCGGGCGGTGGTCGCTTCGATCAATGCCTCGCGTAGCGGAACGCCTTCGCGAATCTTGTCTTCAATGAACTCGATCAAAATAATCGAGTTGCGGACCACGATACCGATGAGCGCGATCAGCCCGATCATCGCCGTTGCCGAAAAGTAGATGCCGAAAGGTGCGAGGAGCGCGAATCCCGGCATCACGCCGATCACCGCCAGCGGTACGGCCGCCAGCACCACCAGCGGAATGGAGAACGACCGAAAGCGCGCGACGAGCAGGAAGTAGATCAGGATGAACGCGATCAGCATCGCGCGCCCCAGATCGGCAAAGACCGTATTGGTCAGGTGCCATTCGCCGCCCCAGGAGAGCCGGTAACCCGCAGGGAGCGGGTGATGCACGAGCGCCAGCGCCATATCGATGACGGCGTAGGTCGAACTCCGCCCGGCCATATCCGCGCCGACGTACGTGACGTCCCGGTAATCGTCGCGATAGAGCGGCTGAGCAACCGCGGTCGCGAGGACGCGGGTCACGCTCGAGAGCGGCACCAAGCCGCCCATGCGCGACGGAATCACGATCGATCCTAGCGCG
The DNA here is from genome assembly GCA_021781595.1 of bacterium. Classification (GTDB taxonomy): domain Bacteria; phylum Vulcanimicrobiota; class Vulcanimicrobiia; order Vulcanimicrobiales; family Vulcanimicrobiaceae; genus JAJYFL01. Next base: position 6,638 of record JAJXWN010000114.1, read on the forward strand.
GCTGCGTCTTTGCGATACTCCGGCCCGAAGCGTACGAAGATGCCGACCGGACGGGCATCGCCCTGGGCGTGTAGCGTCGAGACCGATGCGCCGTGGAGCGCCATGCCGAGAGTCTGCGCGATCGTCGCGCCGTCCACACCCGAAAGCGCGGCCTTACGCTGATCGACCTCTAGTTGCAAACCTGCCGGCAACGCTTTGAAGCTCGAGTCGATATCGACGACGCCCCGCTCGTGCTGCATCATCCCAACGACACGGGACGCGATCGCGCGCCGCACGTCGGAATCGGGGCCGTAGATCTTTGCGAGGATCGTGTCGCGTACCGGCGGACCCGGCGGAACTTGCAAGATACGCAGCGTCGCTCCGTACCGCGCGGCGACGTTTTGGAGCTGCGGGCGGATCTCCGCGACGAGCGGCGCGGACTGCATCTTACGCCGGTCCTTGGGCAACAGATTCACGCGGATGTCGGCCAGGTTCGGCGCGTCGCGGAAGACGGTGCCTTGCAGGAGCGCCGCTAGATCCGGGACGGCATTGGTGCCGACG
>JAJXWN010000115.1 GCA_021781595.1 bacterium
CGTACCGTACCTGCTCTATGCGATTCGCGTTTACGAAGATGGTTTGGCGAGTAAAGAAGATATCGACAAAGGCATGAAGCTCGGGTGCGGCTACCCGATGGGTCCCTTCGAGCTGCTCGATTTCGTGGGCCTCGACACGACTTATTTCATCGCACAGATCATGTTCGACGAGTTCAAAGACCCGATGATGGCGCCGCCGACGCTCCTCAAGCGGATGGTTCTCGCGGGCCGTTACGGCCGCAAGAACGGAAAGGGTTTCTACGATTATGCCTGACGGATCGTTCGAACATATCCTCGTCGAACGCGAAGGTCCCGTCGCGACGATCGTGCTGAACCGCCCGAACGTACTGAACGCCCTCAACGCGCGGCTCCTTCGCGAACTTTCGAGCGCGCTGCGCGAACTCGAACGCAGCGGCGACGTTCGTGCGATCGTGGTGACCGGTGCTGGTGAAAAGGCCTTCGCCGCCGGAGCCGACATCGGCGAGCTGAACGCCACGCCCAACGCCGTTCGCGGCGCGCAGACCGCGCGCGACGGCCAGGCCGTCACGCTGCAGATCGAACGCCTGCGCAAGCCCGTCATCATGGCCATCAACGGCTTTGCCCTCGGTGGCGGCTGCGAACTCGCAATGGCGGGCGATATCCGCATCGCCGCAGAGCATGCGAAGTTCGGTCAGCCGGAGGTCAACCTCGGCTTGATTCCCGGGTATGGCGGATCGCAGCGCTCTACGCGGCTGGTCGGTAAAGGCATGGCCGCGTACCTCTGCTTGACCGGCGAGACGATCGACGCGCGCGAAGCGCTGCGGATCGGTCTGGTACAGAGAGTCGTTCCGCTCGCCGACCTGCGCGGAGAAGCCCGCAGGATCGCGCTCGCCATCGCAGCCAAGGCTCCACTCGCCATAGAAACCTGCAAACGCGTCATCAACGAAGGTGCGGGCCTGCCGTTACCGGCCGCGCTGGAACTCGAAGCCTTGGCCTTCGGCACGCTCGTTGACACCAACGATTTCCGCGAAGGCACCGGCGCCTTCCTCGAAAAGCGCAAACCCGATTGGAAGGGAGACTAGCGGCGCAACTGCCGTTCTGCATGGCCCATGTTGAGTTCGATCGCCGGGTTGAAGCCCGTCCACGTCGCTCGGATTCGCCCGCGCGGGTCGATGACGACCATCGTCGGAAACCCACGCAGATCGAAGAATCCCGACGAGAGTGCCTGCGGGTCCAAGGCGACGTGTTCCATGCCGTGGGCGCGCGCGAAAGCGGCTACGACTGGTCGCGGCTCACCGACGTCGACGGGTACCACTGCGACCCCCGGATGATGCCGGGCGTAGGATTCCACGAGCGGCAGCGAGAGTTTGCACGGCTCACACCACGACGCCCAAAAATCCAAGAAGACGACGCGGCCGCGCTGCTGCGCAAGCACGAACGGCCGGCCGGCGAGCGTCGCGTATGCGACGCGCGGCGCCGGGTAGGCCGCAGAACGATCGAGGTCGCGCGGCGCGATCAGCAGTCTATATGCGACGTACGCAATGATGGCCAGGGCGAACAGATCCCACACGCGGCCGATCGTCCACCAGCCGCGCGGCTTTCGTTCGGCGCTCCTCTCAATCGGCGGTGAAGACTGCCGCAATGCCCTGTCCGCCTCCGATGCAGGCCGACGCCACGGCGTAACCGCCGCCGCGGCGTTGCAATTCGTGGAGAGCCGTGTAGGCGATGCGCGCCCCCGACGCGCCGAGCGGATGGCCGAGCGAGATGGCGCCGCCGTGCGGGTTGAGCCCCGCGCCCGCATGGTGCATCTCCTTCAGGCAGGCGAGAACCTGCGGAGCGAACGCTTCGTTGATCTCCATGACCGTCACATCGTTTTGCGCGATGCCGGCCCGCTGCAGCGCCCTCGGAATCGCGACGGCGGGACCGATGCCCATGATCTCCGGGTCGACGCCTACGACGCTCGCCGCGACCAGGCGGCCCAACCACGAAAGCCCGTCGCTCTTGGCTTGCTTGACCGTCGTGAGCACGACCGCCGCGGCACCGTCGGTAATACCGCTCGCATTGCCCGGTGTCACGACGCCGCCTTTCTTGAAACGCGCCGGCAGGCTCCCGAGCCGCTCGAGGGAAAGGCCGCTGCGCGGGCCTTCGTCCTTGTCGACTAGTTGCGTGTTGCCTTTGCTCGCCGGCACTTCGACCGGCACGATCTCCTCCGCAAAGTATCCGTCGCGCTGGGCGGCGAGGGCGGCTTCCTGGCTCTGCAGCGCAAAGGCATCGCACGCTTCACGCGAGATCCCATACCGCTCGGCGAGATTCTCCGCCGTGATGGCCATCGGCATACCGTTGTAAGAGTCGGTGAGCGCTTCCCACAGCGTATCTTCGAACTTGACGTTCGCGCCGAGCGGGAAGCCCTTGCGCGCCCCGCGGACCGCGTGCGGAGCCTGGCTCATCGACTCGCTGCCGCCCGCCAGCGCGTAGGTGCTCTGCCCTAGAGCCAGCGAGTTGGCTGCGGTGAGAATCGCCTGCAGGCCGCTTCCGCAGAGGCGGTTGAGGGTCAGCGCGGGTACGCCGATCGGTAAACCGGCGCGCAGCCCGACGTGGCGGGCAAGATAGATCGCATCGGCACTGGTCTGCATGACGTTGCCGAAGACGACGTCGTCGAAGCGGTCCTTCGGAACGCCGCTGCGTTCGACGGCCGCTCGCGCGGCCACGACCGCCAGCTCCGTTGCGCTGCGGTCGGCCAGGGCGCCGCCCAAGTTGCCGAACGGCGTACGCGCCCCGGCGACGATCACGATATCGGTATCACGAAGTGGAGTGCTCAAGATAATCCTCTGTGTCGAATAAGTGCCCAACTAGTTCCGCCACGGCCCTGCGGCGGGCCTTTGCAGGCCGGCTCATAGGTGCGGAAGCAGGCGCTTTTGCCGGCGGCCTGGTACAAGACGGCGATGCCTATGATTCGCCCCGCCGCCATCAGCCTCGATGCTCGGTCGCTTCCGGCAGCTTCGAAGACCGACCATATCCTCGAAGCCTTCGACAAGCTGACGCTCGGCGCGATCCTCGAGATCGGCGAAGAGACCGACCCACGCGCGCTCCGTAACGAGATCGCGCAGCTGCGCCCCGGAAAGTTCTCGTGGGATTCCCGAAACCTGGGTTCGAACCGCTGGACGGTTCGCCTTGAGCGCATCGACGAGAACGCCGCAGGGGAATCGTTCCTGCAGCACGTCCATCCGTTTGCAGCGGCCAAGAACAATACGATCAAGGATCTCGCCACCCAGATGGGCGAGCGAAGCTACAAAGCCGGCGACACGATCTACGACGAGGGCGAGATGTGGCCGTATCTCGGCGTGGTCAAGAGCGGCCGCGTGATCTACACGCTGCTCTCTCCCGACGGCAAGACGCACACGTTAGGCGAGCGACTGACGCACGACACGCTCAACGAGAGCGGTTCGTTCGACGGGGGCGGCGCGACGACCCGAGCCGAGGCGCTTACCGACGCCGTCATCGTCACGCTGCCGAGCGAAGCGCTGCTGCATGCGTGCCGCAACGATTCCGATCTCGCTCTCGGATTCTTGGCGGCCGCTTCGCAGGCACGCCGGCGTTCGATCGACACCATCTCCGACCTCGCATTCGCGCACGTGCTGCAGCGCGTCGCGAAGTTCTTGCTCGGTTACGCGCGCGCATCGGTCGGCATGACCAAAGGACTGCCCGGCGTCGAGAACCTCTCGCAGGCACAGATCGCCGCGGCGGCGGGAACCGTTCGCGACATGGCCGCACGAGCGCTCTTGCGGCTGAAGAATGCGGGTGCCGTCGAACTGGATCGCGGCCGCGTCAAGGCCATCGACCGCGCGCGGCTGGAAGCGTTCGCTCACAACGTGCAGGCTCCGCCGGTTTAACAGGTTAACTCCGCGTTCCGATCGCGTCCAGCGCCTGCCGGAACGTCGATACGGGCACGACGCGGATGCCAGGCGTCGACGCAATCTCCCGATAGTTGGCGCGCGGAACGAGAAAGAGCCGCGCACCCGCCGCGCGAGCTGCGATGACTTTTTGAGGTGCGCCTTCGATGGGCCCCACCGCGCCACCGTACGATATCGTTCCCGTCCCGGCGATGCGGGCATATCGCGCGCGCCCGGGCACGAGCGAACGATAGACGTCCAGTGCAAACATCAGCCCGCCCGAGCTTCCGGCGATGCCCGGCAGATGATAGGCCACGGAGATCGGTAACTTCGGCCGCTGCAGGATCGCCGTGAGATAGACGCCGAGCCGCGCCTGGCCGCGGTAGGCGATCGTCGGCACGGCCAGCGTAACGGGCCTGCCGTTGCGAATGATTCCGACTCGCACTAGGGTGCCCGGTTTCACCGCGGCGAGCAGCCGCTCGACATCGACGGTCGACGCGGCCGGCGTTCCGTCGACCGACGCGACGACGTCGCCGGCACGCAGGATACCACGAGCGCGGGAGAGCGGCGAGAAATACACGATGAGAATTCGGCTGCGCGGCTGCGGAACCGGCAGATGAGCGGCTCGTTCGGCTACGACGGCTCCGATCGCCTGGCTCTCGGTCATCGACTCGCGCATCAGGCTCTCGTACTCGCCGAGCGATACGCCGTGCGGGACGACTCGGCTCGTGCGAACGACCTCGACGCCCGGCGCGAGGCCTTCCAACAAACCCGCCGGCGTCGCGTTCTCCGCGAACATTACGTCGGTGAGATAGAAGCGCGTAGCGGGCGGACGATGGCCGGCCACCACGATCGCCCGCCCTAAATCGACCGCCTTGCCCGGCATGATCAAGGAGTACGGCGTGCGCGCCATTACGAACGCGGCCGCCACTATGGCGACCGCGACGTAGACGAAAAGGCGGTTCGGCGAGAGCTCGACGCGCATGCGCGCCTATTGCGTAACTTCTACCGATTCGAGCTCGGCCGTTTCGTCGGCCGCTTGCGCGTCAAAGGCGGCGCGCTTGGCCTTCGCGGCTGCCTCCGCAAGCGGCGCAGACGGTGCCTGCGGCCGAGGCGCGAGCGCTTCGCGGCCTTTGCGCACCGAGCCGATTGCGGATGCCAACCGCGCCTCGAGATCCGATAGCATCCGGGCGGCGTACTGGTCGGCGCCTTCGCGCACCTTGAGCGCCCGCTCCTCCGCTTCGCGTAGCACGACCTCCGCCGTCCTGCGAGCGCGCTGCACGATCTCGTTTTGATCGGTCAACTCCTCGTGCTTGCTGGTCGCCTCGGTTACGATCGCCTGCGCCTTCTCTTGCGCTGCACGAATCATTCGATCGTGATCCTTGGCGATAATCTTCGCTCGCCCAACCTCTTCGGGCAGCGACGACCTCAACTTTTCGATGAATTCGACGAGCCGCTCTTCGCTCAGAATGCGATAGCCGGCGGGAAGCCAGGTTCCTTCGTGCACGTACGATTCGAGTTTATCCAGAACGCGATAGACCGACATGGATACCTCCCTTACGTTGAGCTGCGCAGAGTAGCGCGTTTGGCGGCCATGAGACGCATAACCGGCTCGGGAACCAGCGCCGCGACGTCGCCCCCGAGAAAAAACACTTCTTTGACGATGCTCGAACTCACGAACGAGTACTTTTGGTCCGACATCAAGAACATCGTGTCGACATTCGAGAGCGACCGGTTCATGAGCGCGGTCGACATCTCGCTCTCGAAATCGGAGACGACGCGCAGACCTTTGACGATCACGTCGGCGTGCTTCTTCTTCACGTAATCCGCCAGCAATCCGCGAAAATGTTCGACCCGGACGTTGGGTAGGTGAGAGACGCATTCCTGGATCATCGCCTCGCGCTCCTCGAGCGTGAACATCGGCTCTCGCTTCTGTGGATTGACGACCACGGCGACGATCAACTCGGCGAACGTATTGGCCGCCCGCTCGATGACGTCGAGGTGCCCGTGCGTGGGCGGGTCGAACGAGCCTGGATAGACGCCCCGCGGCGTGTGCAGCCGCCGCCCGTCGCCCGCCATTATGTCCAAAGCGGGCTCAGGCAGCCTTCATCGGGCGGGGTCCGAGTCGCTCGAAGCGCGGATCGTAAAAAATGCCAAGGCGACATCGCCGTATACTTCTTCGCGCCCCGTTCGGTACCCCGGTATCTCGGGCAGAATGGTTCGCGCGCCGTGCTCGAAAATAACGACGGCATCCTCCGCCAGGAGCTCGCGATCCAGCAGCAAGCGGAACATTTGCAGTGGAACGCCATCGGCATACGGCGGGTCGGCGTAGACGACGTCAAAGGGACCCTCGAGGCGGTAGAGCGCGCGATCGACCGGAGCCGCCACCACTTCGACGACCCCGGAGATGCCGAGAGCCGCGGCAGCTGCCCGAATCGCATCGGCCGTGCCGTGATGCGCCTCGACGCAGACGACGCGCCGCGCGCCGCGCGACGCCGCCTCGAACCCAATTGCGCCCGTACCGGCGAACAGGTCGAGAAACCGCGCACCGTCAATGCGCGGTTGGAGAATCGAAAATAGCGCTTCCTTGACGCGTCCGGGCGTCGGACGCACGTTCGCCCCCTTCGGCGAAGCCAACTTACGGCTGCGAAGGTTTCCACCGGTAATCTTTGGCACGTTTACTCCTGCCGTGCGATTGGGAGCGCGCCCGCCAATTCCTCCAGGCTGTGGATAATGCGATCCGGTGTGGGAAGACCCGCCGGATACTCCGAGCCGTGCGCATCGAGCCAGATTCCGTGCATCCCGGCTGCCATCGCACCGGCTACGTCCATCACCGGATTGTCGCCAACGTACCAGACCTCGTCCGGCGCCCGTTCCAGCGTTCGCGCGAGCGCCTCGAAAGCGCCTTTCGCCGGCTTCTGCACTCCGATCGCGCCGCTGACGACGACCGGGCCCTCGAAGCCCACTAGCGCCGCTTTGCGTTCCTGCAGCGGGCTCCATCCGTTTGTCAGCACGGCGACGGCAACCCCGTCGCGGCGAAGCGCAGCGAGCGCGAGAGAGATGCCTGGGACCGGTACCACGAAGGCTTTCGCGCTGCTCAGCGCAAGACGCTTGTAGCGCTGCGGATACGCGCCAGGGTTGCGTGCGCCGCGCTCGCGCGCAAAACGCTCTACCGCCTCCTCGATCGAATACCGTCCGGAGCGCTGCACGCGGAGCAGCGTG